>CAYWRA010000079.1:0-12791 GCA_964460305.1 uncultured bacterium | reverse complement strand
GTCTTTGAAAACAATATTTATATGTCATCGTATTTATGACAGAGTGTACTAAGTATCCTTTTGTATTGTATTCATGGGAACATTCATCTCCGGAATACCACCGATATGCGGAGCTTGTATCCTTCACAAAATCGTCATGGAAGGTCGGGCCGTTGCCGAAGGTATAGCTCCCTCCCGCCGGACAACTGACCCTATAATTGTTCTTTGGGGTAAGACTGTCTTCTTCTCTCCTTGCGCACACCTCGCTGTAATTCTTTAATTTAAGATTGCCGGATTGAACAAAGGCTTTGAACCCCCAGGATTTACCCGTGGCCATTTTGATCTGCTGCCTGCATACTACTTCCTTGGTGGCGCTTTTTATTATAGTCGCCGTATTGCCTCCATTTTCGTCAACCCGCAGGATTATCTTGTACAACGTATCGGGCTTGATCGTGCCGGAGCCTATGGGAAAAGATTTGGCAGCGCCGCCGCTTGTACATTCAATACGCGAACCGTTCCCGTCCGCAAATAATCCAAAATAATCGTTCCCGTCTGAAGACTGTAAAACCAGCCGGAAACAAGATCGATTGTTGAATATAAACTCGCTCTCGACATACTGTTCATTTATGAGTGAATAGGGCCTGGTAGCTTCGCCTTTTATGTCCAGGAAACCCTGGGCTGAAATCGCGTTATCGAGCTTCCAAAATCGGGAATTCCCTTTGCTGAAGTCCTCCTTATAAAAACTGTACCCCTTGGTTCCGGGTCCCTGAAAAGACCAGTCCACATTGTCGCCGTTAGGGGTTTTACAATCGCCGTCCAGCTTGTGATAGGAGTCTGCTGTATATCCCCAACTGCGAAACTTATCCGCGTGCGCCGTGGCCCATACCACCCAACCGCCGCTTCCCTGCCAGTTGAACTCTATGCGACGCACCGTACCTGAGCCAACCCAGTGGACGTTGCTCACGGTCACATTGCCTTGGGTAGAAAAAGTCAGGGCTTGGTTGGCAGAAACTGTGTCGTGGCAGTATGTATCGGCCTGGAAATAGCCGGTGCCGCTGTTGTCGGTCGTCCCTCGGGGAGATTTATCTTCATAGGCGGGGCATAGAGTTACGTTTGCTCCCCCCGGCACAATACTGAAGCCGTCTCGATGAGTCGGCATGACATTATACGCATCGCCTGCTTTTCTGTGCCTGACGCCCCAGTCGAATACGCTGCCATTCATTCTTGTAAGAAGATCTCTATTATTAGCGATACAATCGTCCCCGTAGGTTTCCCCAGCATAGCCAAAAGCGGCGGCGCCGCAGCAACCAGCGGCCCATCCGTTCTCGTAGCTATAACAAGCTGAAAGTATGGTGATCGCTTTTGCCTGCGTTAGCGTGGACTTCCAATTGCTGGTTGGGAAAGCGGATGTTGCGCAGGCAGACCAATAATAACCGTTTGGCCAACTGACATCCTTCGTCCAAGTTGGAGTAATAAGTGGATCATTGCCAGACCAACTATTTACCTGCGCCTCTGTTTCGAGTCGCACGAGCTCGAGATAGCCGCCATCCGCCTTGTTTGACCCATGAGCATTAATATAAAGAAAATCAGCAACCCTCAGCCGGCGGAGATTATAATAGGTGCATGTCTCTGGGTTCCCATCTCCCGGGTGGGTGTCCGTGAATATATAAGAACTATTGGTATAATAATCCTGACTGCCTATGTAGTTATAGATATTCCCGACATCTGGGTAAAAATCATCACAGGCCTCATCGTAGGGCATGCCGCACCAGGCATAGTAGTAAATTCCATCGGGGGAATAGGCGCCATCTCCCGATCCACGCTCATTGCCCGCTCTCGGCTCATCGCGCGGTTTAGCCCCGTCACTTGTCGGTTTATTCTCTTGGAGATATCGCTCTTTTTGCTGGATCTCCTTTAACTGGTCTTCTTTGGTAGGGTATTGCGCGCCGGGGCCATATTTCTTCTTCACCTCTTCAACCAAGGCGTTGGCGCGTTTATCGAGCTGCAAGCTTGCCCCAAAGTTAGAAATAAACTTGTCGCATATTATGTTTGTCGATTCCGGAAAGAACCCAAGAGAGACCAGCTTATCTCTCTTTCCCTTATCGGATAGCGTCTTGGATCGCATCGCCTCAATCACTTTAGGAAGCATGGCGGCGCACTCTCTCTCATCGAAGGTATCCACACCCCGCTTATAGATAAATATCAACAGACACTTATTATCTTTGAGATACTGCTCGTATTGTTGTTTAACGAGTTCCACCCGCTCTTCGTAATATTTTCTTGGTTCCGGCCCCGTACCGCCAGGGCCGTAGATTTTATTGACACGCCGCATATTGGGACTTGCAATACAAATGCATATTTTTCTGCCCCCGTTTTCTGTTAAGACCCAAAACCGGCGTTCATCTTGTTCCAGGCTTTTGACACATGGAAGGCTCCTGTAAAATTCGACCGCCTTTTTGAAGGCTTCCTCATAACCGAAGTGGGTAAAAAGGTACCCCATTTTTGCATCGATGAACGATTGCCCACCAGGCTCCTTTACTTTGGCACAATCCTCCAGGCTCATATTTCTGGTCAGTCCTTTAGGCATGGCGGGGTCGTGATCGAAACAGTATTTTTTGTAAGGCTCCAACACCTCTTTCCGTGATGCCTGAACGCCGTTGACATAAACCGCCAGGTCGCGGGCCTCTACTCGATAAGGCGCGTCAAGATACTTCCCGTCCACGAAAACGAAACCGGAGTTGATGGCATCCGGCTTCCGCGTCTCGTCTTTTGCCTGATCGTTCCCTAGTGCAATCGCTCCTTGGGCGAGGCAAAGTACACATACGAAACACATGAGTATGCGACTCGGTTTCTGAAATACACCAGCTTGCATCGCTCTTGGAACGACCGGGCTTTCAGACCGGTCAAATCCAAGTGCCCTCTCAAAATAACCATGCATGGCATCCTCCTTTCTACCAGTTGTACTTTTTGCTCTTCTTAAAAATCAGGGGAGTCAAATCTCCTTTAACCCGACTTCCTTGGTAGGGTATTGTGCGCCAGGGCCGTATTTCTTCTTCACATCTTCAGCCAAGGCGTTGGCGCGTTTATCGAGCTGCGTGCTTGCCCCAAAGTTCGAAATAAACTTGTTGCATATTATTCCCTTCGATTCCGGAAAGAACCCCAGAGAGACCAGTTTATCTCTCTTTCCCTTATCGGACAGCGTCCTGGAGCGCATCGCCTCAATCACTTTAGGAAGCATGGCGGCGCACTCTCTCTCATCGAAGGTATCCACACCCCGCTGAGAGAGGAATATCAACAGGCACTTATTATCTTTGAGATACTGCTCGTATCGTTGTTTAATGAGATCTACTCTTTCTTCATAATATTTTCCGGGTTCCGGCCCCGTGCCCCCCGGGCCGTAGATTTTGTTGATCTGCCTCATCTTCCAGCCAGCGAAAGAAATATGCCGTTTGTCGCCATCATAACCCTCCAGCACCCAGATACCATCCTTATTCCTTTCCAAGCTCTTCACACAGGGAAGACTTCTATAATATTCCACGGCCTTTTTATACGCTTCATCATAGCTAAAATGAGAGAAGAGATACTGCAACTTGGCTGTGTCAAAGGGAAGGCCACCAGGCTCCTTTACTTTGGAACAGTCCTCCAGGCTCATATTTCTGGTCAGTCCTTTAGGCATTCCGGGATCGTGTTCGAAACAGTATTTTTTGTAAGGCTCCAACTCCTCTTTCTGTGATGCCTGAACGCCGTTGACATAAACAGCCAGGTCACAGGCCTCTACTCGATAAGGCGCGTCAAGATACTTCCCGTCCACGAAAACGAACCCGGAGTTGATGACATCCGGCTTCCGCGCCTCGTCTTTTGCCTGATCGTTCCCTAGGGCAATCGCTCCTTGGGCGAGGCAAAGCACACATGCGAAACACATGAGTATGCGACTCGGTTTCTGAAATACGCCAGCTCGCATCACTCTTGGATCGACCGGGCTTTCAGGTTTGCACATCTTGCTCTTTTACCCCTTGCTTACGACTCCTGCTTTTGCAGCAGTAGGTTAGGTTTCAACTCCACCGACCGCCGCAATTCTTCCAAATTTCCGATTGGGCGCCGGTCAATAATGCATCAAGCTCCCGGTACGCCGTCCCCTATCGACTGCACGGGAAAACACCCATATGCTCGAAGGCAGCAACACGACAGCCATACAACTCAATATGGTTAACTGGCTGGACAACATTGCTATAGAGTACCCCTGAAGCATCGCAAGTCTCACGGCGTGGAGCGAATGGGCCATGGGGAAGCAGTTTGCGACATACTGCATCCAGTGGGGCATTATGGAGACCGGGAAAAACGCCCCGCCCAATATGGGGCACAGTGCCCCAAATATCCACTCGATGGGCTCACTCCTCTTGAAAATCAGGATAAACGACGCGAAAAATATCCCCAGGCTGCTAAACGTCAAAAAACTCAATGCGAGGACGATTACAACGCTCGTCATATCGGCCTGGCGAAAATCAACTCCAAAGAAGATGCCGCCTATCGCAAGCACCAGCGCAATGTGGACGGCCCTCGCGATAAAACTGTATAACGATGACAAGGCCGCCACAGCTCCGGGATATGTTTGTGCGCTGAGCACCATTTCGAATCTGCCGGCTATCTGATCGTGCCTGATTGTATCGGCAAAATTAGTCAGGGATAGCATGAAATATTGCGTGAAAGCCAAACCGATCACCGCGAAAGGGAAATATTTGCCACCATATTCCGCCAGACTCGTTATCTTCGAGCCCCCCAGCAGCTTGCTTATAAAATAAAATGTTATAATCGGAAAAATTGAAGCAAGAAGCTCGAATAAAAATGCAAACTTGTAGCTGGACGCTATAAGGAAATCGCGCACGATAAAGGCCGATGCTTTCTGTGCTACCATTACCCGTTTCCCCCTTTGGAGATAACACTTTGATAATACTCTTCCAAACCTCCCGGGATGCTTTTCGTCTCGGACATGTTGGTGAATGCCGCCACCCTCCCTCCCTTCAGGATGCACACTTTGTTGCACATGACCTCTATTTCTGGAATTCTATGGCTCTCCATAATGAGTGTTCTCCGCCGCTTTGAATGAAAATCTTTAAGAAATAGATTGCTCAATTCCCTGGCACTGGCCATGTCGAGATTCTTTGTCGGCTCATCCAGCAAGAGAATCTCCGGATCGACGAGAAGACTTCTGGCTATCGCAAGTCTCTGCCTCATGCCGGATGAATAGGTTAAAACTTGTTTATTCCCCGCGCCGTTCAATCCCACCGACTCAAGTAATTCCGGGATCCTTTTCTGCAAAGTCATTTTGCAAGTGTTGTCGAGTAAACCATAGAACTCAAGATTCTGAATGCCTGTAAGACGCCAATAAAAATTTCTGTCTTCGTTAAGAACAATCCCAACTGGCCGACGGGCTCTCAAATTTTGCTTCACTGTATCGTGACCCTTGACGGTAACAGTGCCACTGCATGGATATAATAGGCCTCCGATCAATCTGAGGAGGGTTGTTTTCCCCGAACCGTTTCCCCCCATAAGCCCCACATGGTCACCCCGTTCAATGTGTAAATCGATTCCTTTTATCGCCTCAACCCAACGCCTTGAGAAAGGAGAACTGATAAACTCTGGATACGATCTATAGGCGCGATATCTCATTACGACATTATTCAATCTGATCATAGCTATTGTATTTCGGCTATCACCGACGGCGGTCAATAAAAAAAGGGCACGCTTACTCACGCTCTATCTCAGGCTTGACGGCCCTCAAAGGAACGCTTCAGCACACCCCTTGTAAAACGTGCCTTCACGCCATCCTGTGAGTCAAAATTGCCCGTTTCGAGATAGACGGCAACCGAAGCAACGCTGAATAATACGTTCAGATCTTTTTTCTATTGATGTGATCCCCTACCTCCTGAATTAAAATCTGCCATAAACCGAAGAGGGAATTGTCCGATAAACTGTTGAATCAAGCAACCCTCAAAAAACATCCATCTTTCATCCATATAAAATGGATGTTGGATTTTCGGGCAATTTGACGGAACTGCTTGGACAGTAACGTAATATAGAACAACATGCTCTGCGAACCTGATTTCAGGAAGCCGAGGCTGTTCGGAGGAGACACTGAAAAAACACCAGAAAAAACAGGCATCCATAGCCGACACCTACCAAGGAACGTATAAGTATATGAAGGGACAAACGATGGAAGGAGGTGAGAGGGAATGGCAAAGGTAAAGGCTCCTCTATTCTCTCTGGACGCCAGGGGGAAGATCGCCGACACGCTGGTTTACGCGGTTTGGAAAGGGCTGAACTATTGCAGGAAGTACGTGATCCCGTTCAAGGTGCTTGGGGGTCAAATCTTTGAACTTGACATTTGAAGCAAAGAAACAACTATTTTGTCAAACCGTCTCTTCAATCTGGCATCTCCGGCCAGAGCAATCTGCAATCTCCGGCGGCTCTGACTCACCGCGCTGTAATCGATCCCTCCCACAAATCTTCCAATCTCCGGCTGACGTAAACCACAGTATCGATAGAGGAACTCCATGAGCATCGATCGCTCGATCGACTGCGCGCCCTTGCGGCAAATGTCTTCTTTCTTTTTTCCCACCATACGGACGTATTGCTCGATCAACTCTTCCGGCTCAAGCGTCCTCTCCAACGCCCTGAAGGCCGGTTGCTCCCGCCGTATCACAACCTCTTTGCATATCCTGCTCTTAATCCATCTGATAAAATTTTCTTCCCCCACTACCCCATGCCCTTTGCCCAACTCCAGAGGATTCTCCACCTCTTTCCCCAACCCCGCGCGCATGAAAGAACCGTATCCATTTCTACCCCTGGAACTGTCTCCGCCCGTATGGGACAACACCTCACGATAATTGAGAAACCTCGCCCTCCTCCGCGGCGAAAGATACCCCGGCAAGCTGCTCCACTGATACTTCATTATCCCGCGCCATCTTTCCTCTATGCTTCCGCCTTGCGCCTCCTTTGTCCGCACGGGATTGAGATGGACATACCGCGTCACGGCAAGCAGATAGTTGTCGGCATCTATAAGGAATGCCTTATATCTCCCCTGGTAGAGATTCCCCGAACGATGGTGCCTATGATTATACACCGTCGTGTAGGAGATATTAAAATGGCGCATGAACTCCGACAGGTTGCCCCTGGGCGTCTTGACGACAAGGTGAAAATGATTCGGCATGCACACATACGCGAGGAGGTTTACATCGTATATCTCAAGAGAAAGGGCGAGTCTTTCGAGGAATACTGCCAGGTCTTTATCGTCGGCAAAGATGCTGCGCCGCTCATTCCCCCGGCAGGTAACGTGATAGTATGCATTGGGATACTGGATTCTCAGCGGCCGCGCCATAGTCTCATTGTGCCACCGGAAGGCGAAATGTCAAGGACAAAGATTTGACCCCCTCTATCGAAAAAATGAGCGGGGCAGTCACACAACCTAAGCGCGATGCGTTCGGGGTAGGTTTGCATGGTGCCCCGCTCCAATTGGTATCCGGGCGACTCAGTTAGTGACGCGCCTCGCCAATCGCATAACTTCAAAATATCCAAGCGAAACAAACGACGCGCAAAATCGCCCGGCGAATCTCTTCTCGGTTCCTCCAAGCGCAAAGTATGCCGGTAAAAAGGGGGACATTGTCCATCATCTGTCGAAATTACGCAACACTAAAATATCATCCATATATCATCCATATAAAATGGATGTTGGCACCACGGATGGCTTCGGTGCGGATCGGGAATTTACTACTCTATCTAGTTGGCTGCTAGCTGATTGCGTAATTCCAAATCTCTTAAAAGCGGCTTTGCCGCACTTTTGGGGACTGAGTGGAACCTTACTTACACAATGTACCTCCAGCCAGGTAGTTATCTCACATAAGAAAAGTCCCCACTTGATGACAGTATCTCGATTTTTTAGTAATGGATCATTCTGCGTATTGCAGGGGCGTGATTCATCGCGCCCAGGCTCGATAAATCCCTGCCCGCCGGCTGGCAGGCGGGGAGCCCCCACATTGGCCGAATAATCTAATCGGCCCACTACCGATTTTAAACCGACTAGTCTGGTGCGGAATGTGACTATCTTGATTAACTATTTGCGCTACAGTAAGTACTTATCGGCCGATCAAAGTCGATGAATAGATCAGGTTCACACCTTCCAAAATTTTGCGCGGAGAACGGCGCCGCATGCCCGCTCCCAAAATCATCCCGTTACATATCGCCGCCTTTTTGCTATAATAGCGCTTGTGGAGCGTAAGAGAACAGTTATGAGCAAGGTCGCCCTGTTGCACGAAGAGAGCTGAAACATGAAATTATCGAGAAGGGAATTTTTGATCCAGTCGGGCCTGGCTACATGCTCTCTGGGGCTCTCCCCGAAAAAACTGTGGGCAAAGGAGGACGAGTACTGGCTCCGCGAGGCGATGCACTACGGGAAGCAGGAGGGTGGAGTCGTCAACTGCATGCTCTGCCCGTGGGGCTGTGTTATCACGGAGGGACTCAGGGGGCATTGCGAGGTGCGCGAGAACCGCAAGGGGAAGCTCTACACGGTCGTATTCGGACGCCCATGCACCTACCACACCGATCCGATCGAGAAGAAACCGTTTTTCCACTTCCTGCCGGGGACGAACGCTTTTTCCATCGCAACGGCGAGATGCAACATCGAATGCAAATTCTGCCAGAACTGGCAGATTTCCCAGTCGCGCCCTGAAGACGTCACGTCGTTCAACATGCCGCCTGCGAAAGTGGTGCAGATGACGCTCGATGAAAAGTCACCCACGATCGCCTATACGTACACCGAGCCGGTGATTTTTTATGAATACATGTACGAAACGGCGAAGCTGGGCAAATCCAGAGGGCTAAAGAGCGTCATGGTCACCAACGGTTACATCAAGAAGAAGCCGATGAGAGAGCTTTGCCAGCACCTCGCGGCGGTGAAAGTCGATCTGAAGGCCTTTACGGAGAAATTCTACAAAGAGATCTGCGATGGATCGCTGGGACCGGTCCTTGACACGCTCAAGCTCCTCAAGGAAATCGGGATCTGGCACGAGATCGTGGTCCTGCTTGTCCCCACCCTCAACGACAGCGACAAGGAGATCACCGAGCTTTGCCAGTGGGTGAAAAAAGAGCTTGGGCCGCAGGTCCCGGTCCACTTCACGCGCTATTATCCCACGTACAAGATCAAAAACATTCCACCAACGCCCGTCGCCACGCTGGCCAGGGCCTACGATATAGGTATGAAGGAAGGGCTGCAATTCGTCTACGTGGGCAATGTCCCCGGCCACCCCGGCGAAAACACCCATTGTCCCAAGTGCAAAAAAATAGTCATCAACAGGGTGTCATATCACATAGACACTTCCGGCCTCAAGAACGGCGCCTGCAAGTCTTGTGGTTGCTCCATCCCCGGGGTCTGGGCATAAGACCTACAGTTTACGTAATCCTTTCACTTCCCACTTATCACTGTAGTGATGGTGGAGGTGGCGGGAATCGAACCCGCGTCCTGATGAACACCCGCGACAGCATCTACATGCGTAGCCCCATCTTTGATTTCGCCGCCCTAATCTCCATCGGGGCGGGATAAAAGGACGGCTAGCCGCTGCGCAACGATGGTCGCAGTCCGCAGTGGCCAAGGGCCGCGACCAGCCTGCTCCGGTCGTCCTTCCCAAGCCGCAGACAAACTTCGGGAGGACGTAGCCGCTTAATTAAGCGGCTAGTGCTAACTGCTCGTTTGCAGTTATGGTTTTGCCAGGTGTTTAAAGAGGCCTCCTGACAACCTCTGCACGCAGCTGACGCACGCGCACACCAGTCGAAACCGATCACCCCCAGTTCGATTTACGGGTTTATTATACCATTTTTCACAAAGAGTAAAAGAGGGAAAGGGAGAGAGCTGAAAGAGAGCCAGGAAGAAAAGACCCATTTCCCCCGATTTCATTTCCCATAGCATGGAAAGATGAGTAACATTCTCCGTGCCTACCATTTGCCAGCGGCGTAAGGTGCTTAATTTATGGGGGAGGATCATAGTCTCTTGTCCTCTTTTACTCTTTGTGAAAAATAATGCCTCCGCCGGTCCAGCTCCCTACTCCCCCAAGATCTGAACTATCACCTGCCTCTGCCGGGGGCGGTTGTCGAACTCGGCTAGCACGATCTGCTGCCACGTGCCGAGTAGGAGACGGCCCTCCTCAAACGGTACGGTCAGCGACGGCCCCTGGAGCGCGGCCCTGAGATGGCTGAATCCGTTCGCGTCTCCCCACGTGTCGTCATGGGCGTAACGCTTGTTGCGGGGGACCAGCTTTGCGTAGAGCTCCTGGACGTCCCTGATCAGTCCGGGTTCGTATTCAAACGTCGTGATCGCCGCGGTCGAGCCGACCACGAAAACGGTCACGCTCCCCCTCTTGAGATTTGCGGCCTTCAGCTTCTCCGCCACCGCGCGGGTGATATCCACCAGATCACCATCTCCCCGAGTCTCCAGACCAATCCGCTCATTGATTATTTTCATAATCTCCTCTCCACCCTATTGGTGAACATTCTTACCCACGGATTAATAGAAACCCCTGGAAGCTCTTGTGGTAAATCCGTGTAATCCGTGGATCTAACCCTATTCTTGAAATGCCCTATCAACCAGCTCGGGCAAAATCTCTCCCGACTTCCCCATGATCGACCAGTCCACCATTCCCGAAATCGGCGTCGGCTCGCGGTTGATCTCCACCGTCTTCGCCATACCACGTTTCGCCAGATAGACGAAGCTCGCCGCAGGCTGAACAACAGCGCTCGTCCCCACGGAAAAGAAGAGATCGCACCCGCCGACCGCACGTTCGGCATCGTGAATCGCCTTCACCGGCAACTGCTCGCCGAACCAGACCACGCCCGGCCTCTTGATGCCGCCGCAGGAGCACAGGGGCGGATATTGCCCGAACGGCCCGCCGCGCTCCTCTCGGCTCACACCGCAGCGTTGGCACCGCCATTCCCAAATCGAGCCGTGGAGCTCGATGACTTTCCTGCTCCCCGCGGCCTGGTGGAGCCGGTCCACATTCTGGGTGAGGAGTGTGAATTCGCCCCTCTTCCCCATGACACGCTGCTCCATGCGTGCGAGGGCATAGTGGCCGGGGTTAGGTTTGACCAGCGCACAGTTCTGCCTGCGCCCGTCATACCACCTGCTCACCATCTCCGGATCGCGCGCGAAAGCTTGCTTTGTAGCCAGCTCCATCGGATCGTACTTCGCCCATAGTCCCGTCATCGCGTCCCGGAACGTCGGTATCCCGCTCTCCGCTGAGACACCCGCTCCGGTGAGAACCACGATTGACTTCGCTCCGCGAAGCGACTCTATGACTTGGGCCGGGACAGATTCGTTCATATAACTCTCCCCTCGGTAGCGGGCCAATTAGATTATTCGGCAATGTAGGGGATCGAGCCCCTACAATATGTAAAATGGCCCACCACTCATCGCTCGATTATATTGTATCAGAATGGACCAACCCGTTATAATCACTCAATCGTGCCGATTCCGCTTGCGATGTGCTTATGGATTATGTGTGGAGATAGCATGAACGCATTTGAAACCCTGTTCGGCGTGAAAAGGGAGCAGGTGAAAAAGACCTGCATACTGCTCCCGATCATGCCCAAAGGCATCCTGAAACAATTCGGCGTGCCGGAACTATTACGGGGAAAAATCTACTCGTCAGGAAACGGCGCGCGCCTCACGCTCATCCGCACGGGCGTGGGGCCGGCGCTCGCAGGCGACGCGGTCCTGTACCTCGGCGACACGGCGTGCAAAAATATCATCCTGTTCGGATCGTGCGGCCTTGTGGAAACGGGCACAGGCCTGCATTTGGGGAATCTTCTTTGTCCATCGAGGGCTTATGCCGCGGAAAGCTTTACCCGCCTCATGGAAGGCGATGGGCCGCCTTGGAGAATGTACTATCCCGACAAAAAGATGTATGACCAACTGCTCGATTCAACCGATGTCGATATTACGAGCGCATCGTGCCTCTCCATCGGTTCGCTGAAGCTCCAGGATGCGATGCTCCAAACTTTCAAGAAAGAAGCGATCCAGGCGGTTGACATGGAGTGCGCGAGCGTCTTCGCCGCGGCGGCGCGCGCGGGGCTGCAAGCAGCCGCCCTTTTCTACGCCACGGACGTTATCGGAGAAAAACCTTTCCATGCAGAGTTGAGTAGTGAAGACAAGGCCATCCTCAAATCTGCCATAAGGGATGCGGTCCACATTTTATGCGGGTTTATCGAAACGAAGTTGAACGCCTGAGGGCAGCTCGCGCCCTCGTGAAGACCGGCTTCCCGCGCTTTGGGGTGAACAAAACGCGGGAGATCGTCCGGCTCTTATACGAGACATCGAAGAGAGACAATGTCACGCCGGCTGACATACTCGGCGCCGATCCTCCAGCGGACTTCGCCGAGCTTAAAGCGCTTCTCCTTCGCACGCGATTCCCGCATGCCTCCCGAGGCGAAACCTCGGCGGCCTTCCTCCCCGACTTCTCTCTTGAGCCTGGAACCCGCGCAGTGCGGGGGCGGGGCACATTCAGTCCGAAACGGATCGTCGTGGAGGAATCAGCGAGGAATTCATGTCTGGAGCGCCGGTTGCGGAACGCATTCCCACACGCGATCCCATCCGAAATCCCGAGCCTTAAGGGATATATCGAGACACAGCCGCCGTTCGGAACCGCCGATTATAACAGGCGGCGCGACACCGTATTCGTCGTGCGGGCACAGTATGATTTCTTCAAACGGTGTCCCTGCATCGGGTAGGAGGCGGGATTACTCCCGCCGTCCTCCCACACCACCGGGCGTAC
>CAYWRA010000078.1:0-12971 GCA_964460305.1 uncultured bacterium | reverse complement strand
GGTCTTTGAAAACAATATTTATATGTCATCGTATTTATGACAGAGTGTACTTAGTTATTTTCACAAGGAGTAAAAGAATCAGAGACGACGTTTCCTATTATGAAGTAGTAATCATCCCCACATATCCCTCCCCTCCGCCATAGGCGGACAAGCTTCGGAGAGGGGGTACTACAGTTTCTAGTTTTTCGTTACTGGTTTATATTACCAGAAACGGTTTTAGTGGCCTCTCTTATCTCTCTTTTACTCTTTGTAAAATTACCTGAATTGCTGCAGGAACCTCACGTCGTTTTCGAAAAACAGCCGTATGTCGTCGATCCGGTATTTGAGCATCGCAATGCGCTCGACCCCCATGCCGAACGCGTAACCGGTATACCGCTCCGGGTCATATCCGACGGCCTCAAAGACCGCGGGATGCACCATGCCGGCGCCGAGGATTTCCACCCATCCGGTCTCCTTGCAGACGCGGCACCCCTTCCCCGAACAGATGACGCAGGATATGTCGATTTCCGCGCTCGGTTCCGTGAACGGGAAGAAACTCGGCCGGAAACGCATCTTCGTCTCCGCCCCAAACATCTTTCGCGCGAAGAAAGTCAAAATACCCTTGAGCTCGCCGAAGCTTACGCCCTCATCGACGAGCAGCCCCTCGACCTGGTGAAAAACGGGAGAATGGGACACGTCGCTGTCGCAACGATAGACGCGCCCCGGCATGATGCATCGTAGCGGCGGTGGCTTATGCCGCATGACCCTGATCTGGACGGGAGAGGTGTGCGTGCGCATGAGCAGATCGTCCGTGACGTAGAGCGTGGCCTGCATGTCTCTCGCGGGGTGCTCGGGAGGAAAGTTCAGCGCGGCAAAATTATAATAATCGGTCTCCACTTCGGGCCCCTCTTCAACTACGAAGCCCATACCGGTGAATATGTCCGTTATGCGGGACATCACGATGGATAGCGGGTGCCGTACGCCACGCGAACGGGGGACGCCGGGAAGGGTGACGTCAACGGCCTCCCGCGCGAATTCCCGTTGCTCCTCTCTCTGCTGTAGCAAGAGGTGTCGGGCCTGAATAAGGGCCTCGATAGCGGACTTGAGATTATTGATCGCCTGGCCGGTCGCGGGGCGCTGCTCGGGCGGGAGGGTCCCCAGCCCGCGGAGCATGGTGGTAAGTTGCCCCTTTCGCCCGAGGAACCTTACCCGTAACGCGTCAAGTTGCTCAAGGGATGAGCATTCCTCGATCAGGGTGCGCGCCTCGTTGCCCAGAGACTCCAACTGTGCTTTCATGCGGGGTCACACGCCTTTGTTTTTTACAAAGAGTAAAAGAGGGAAAAGAGAAAATCAAGTCGAGGAGCCCCCAGAAATGGCAAATAAGCGACTAAATCCCTCACCCATCGGGTGTGTGCAGTCCGGGAATGCCAAACATGTAGGGGCTTGGTTTATCAAGCCCGCTAAGCGGGTCGGATAAATCCGACCACTACACTACCCGCCACGTCGGGTGCCTCCTCTTTAGCCCTCCCCTTTCAAGGGGGGAGTTGGATAAAGGCGGTTACTACCGCTTGTTCTCTTTTACTCTTTGTGAAAACACACTGTCGTGCAGATAGTATAATGCAGGCAGAAAAGGGGGAGAAACAAACGAGGTCAGAAGAAGGCCGAGGATACGGCCGGCGTGGAGCTAATCAGGCAGCTTACATCGACATACACCGCCAGATACGCTCGCAACCAACCGATTTTTATAGAAAACGGAGCAAATCCTCTCCATCGTATTCCCTCTTGTGCCCCTCATGCCGGGCGTGCCCCCCTGCCGCTTTTTACCGCCCGCACCCCTATCCCTGCTGCTTTGCTACCTTCACCAATTCCTGGAATGCCGCCTGGTCGCGCACGGCGAGGTCGGCAAGGATCTTCCGGTTAAGGACGACGTTGGCTTTTTTGAGACCGTCGATGAATCGCGAATAGGAACATCCCTCGGCTTTGCATGCCGCGCCGATGCGTGTAATCCACAAGCTCCGGAAATCTCTCTTCCTCACCTTGCGGTCACGGTAGGCATACGCCAGCCCACGCTCCACGGCCTCCGTTGCCAGACGTATCAGGCTCCCCCGAGAGCTCCGGTATCCCTTCGCCCGCTTGAGAACACGCCTTCTCCTCTCTCGTGAAGCCGGAGCTGTAGCTACCTTAACCACGTGATCCTCCTCTCAAAGACTATTTTAAGCTGGATTATTCGAACCACAGCAGGAATGACAAAAGCCAAATGACAAAACACGACTAAGTTTTGTCATTTGTCATTTATCAAATACCGGGCTCAACCATACGGCAAAGCCCTTTTCACCATCCTCGTTTCCGTGGCGCTCAGAATATTCGTGCCTCTGAGCTTTCTCTTTCGATTCCGACTCTTCTTCGTAAGGATGTGGCTTACGCCTGCCTGCTTTTTCCTAACCTTCCCGTGCTTCGTTATCTTGAACCTTTTCGCCGCCGATCGGCTTGTCTTCAGTTTTGGCATCTTCGCTGCCTTTCTTCTGTTCGACAGGGGAGTGCGCCTTTACCCCCTTCTGCGGTCCAAACATCACCACCACGTTTTTACCGAAATTCTTGGCCGGTAGCTCGACGTGGCCGATTCCCTTCAGGTCCTCCTCGAGGCGCTTTAGGAGGTTATTGCCCAGCTCGACGTGGGCGAGCTCCCTGCCCCTGTAGACGAGCCTGATCCTGAGCTTGCATCCCTTGCTGAGAAACTCCTTGCTCTGTTTGAGTTTGACGTTGTAGTCGTGTGCCTCTATGCGAGGGCGCAGCTTTATCTCTTTGAGCTTCCCCCCCACCTGCTTTTTCCTGGCCATCCGGTCCTTCTTCATCTGCTGGTACTGATACTTGCCGAAGTCCATGACCTTGCAGACGGGCGGGTCGACGTTTGGAGCGACCTCCACTAGGTCGAGCTCACTTGCTCTCGCGAGAGCCATCGCCTTTTCTATGGGCAATACCCCCGCCTGCGCGCCGTCCTTGTCGATGGTACGAACCAGCTTGGCCCTGATTTGCCCGTTGATTCTTACGAACGAGCGAATGCGTATCACCTCCCTTAATTTATGCGAAGTCTCGTGGGACTTGATCCATCAAGCCCGAACCGTATCTGCTTCGATTATGCCGGAATTATAACAGTCGCGCCCATGCCGCACAAGCCGAAAAAAAATTACCTGCATTTCGATTGAGCCACAGAGGACACTGAGAAGGCACAGAGAACTCGGAGTAATAAATCTCAGATAACCATCTCTGAACTTATGTTTGTCATTGCGAGCGTGAGCGAAGCAATCTCATCTCCTTGCATTACAATAGATTGCTTCGTCGCTTCGCTCCTCGCAATGACACGACTTTGTCAATCTATTTACGGGACACGACACTAGAAACTGTTTTTGCTGTAGTGAAAGCCTCAGTGTCCTCAGTGATTATTCCTCTGTGTACTCTGTGGTTTCACACAACCATCAGGATTCTTTTTTCAGCTCCGATTCAAACTGTGAAACGAACTCGGCGAGCGGCCTGGGCCCGAGGTCGCCGGATTCGCGGGAGCGGACGGCCACCATCCCCGCCGCCTCCTCCTTCGCGCCGACGATGAGCATATAGGGGATCTTATGGACCTGCGCCTCCCTGATCTTCAGGCCCATCTTTTCGTTCCGCCTGTCGCACTCGACGCGGATGCCGCGCTCCGCCAGCGCGTCATAAACCTTTTCCGCGTAGCCCATAAACTTCTCGGAAACGGGTATGACCATCGCCTGAACGGGGGCGAGCCAGAGTGGAAAAGCTCCCTTATAGTGCTCGATGAGCGTGCCGACGAACCTCTCGAGCGAGCCGAGAAGAGCCCTGTGCACCATCACCACCTCATGCTTCTTGTTGTCAGCGCCTACGTACGTGGCGCCGAAACGGCCCGGGATGTTGAAATCGAACTGGATGGTGGAGCATTGCCATTTGCGCCCGAGGGCGTCGAGGAGCTTGATGTCGATCTTCGGGCCGTAAAAAACGGCCTCGCCTTCAATTCTATTGTAGGAGAGCCCCTTCGCATTGAGCGCGTCGATGAGTACCTGTTCGGCCCTCTCCCACGCCTCCACCGAACCGGCGTAGTCCTGGGGCCTCTTGGGATCCCTGACGCTCAGGTCGATCTCGTACTCCTTAAAGCCGAATCTGCCCAACACCTCCAGGACGAAATCCAGGACCGACGTGATCTCTCCGGGCAGCTGCTCCGGGGTAGAGAAGATGTGGGCGTCGTCCTGTGTAAATCCCCTCACGCGCAACATGCCGTGGAGCACCCCCGAGCGCTCGTGCCGGTACACGGTCCCCATCTCGGCGTACCTGATGGGCAGGTCCCGATAACTGCGCGTCGCGGATTTGTAGATGAGAATGTGGCCGGGGCAGTTCATCGGCTTCAGCACGTACTCCTCATCCTCGACCTTGAACGTATACATGTTTTGGCGATAGAATTGGAAATGCCCCGATTTCTGCCAGAGCTGCGCGTGTGCGATGTGCGGGATGGATATGAGCTGGTAACCCCTCTTGAGATGCATCCCTTCCCAGTAATTCTGTATGATCCTTCTGAGGGTCGTCCCTCTCGGATGCCAATATATCAGGCCCGCCCCCGCCTCTTCGTAGACGTTGAACAGGTCGAGCTCCCTCCCTAGGTGGCGGTGATCCCGCTGCTTCGCCTCCTCCAACCGGGCGAGGTGATCGGCGAGTTCCTTCTCGCTCCCCCACGCGGTGCCATAGATTCTCTGGAGCATCGCGTTCTTCTCGTCGCCGCGCCAGTAGGCCCCGGCAATGCTCAGGAGCTTGAACGCCTTGATTTCTCCCGTGCCGGTGACGTGGGGGCCGCGGCACAGATCTACGAATTCCCCGTTGCGGTAGAGGCTCACCGTGGGGTCGGCGATCTCCTCGATGATCTCGACCTTGTATTTCTCACCCTTCTCGCGGAAGAGCGCGATCGCTTTTTTCTTGTCGATCTCCTCCCGTATGAATTGGTGGTTTTCTTTGACGATCTTCTTCATCTCCTCTTCGATTTTTCTGAGATGCTCGGGAGTGAAATGCTCGTCGAGGTCGAAATCGTAGTAGAAGCCGTCCGCGATCGCCGGGCCTATCGCGAGCCGCGCCTTCGGAAAGAGGCGCTTCACCGCCTGCGCCATGACGTGCGAGGTCGAATGGCGGTACGTTTCGATGCCTTCTTCCGTGGAAAGGGTAATTTTCTTATTCATGTTCATCAGGCGCATAGAGTAACACAATTGGCGTGATCGCCGCAAGCCGAAAGACCGTATCTCCTTGACTGGAACATGTTGAGGTTATATATTCTTACCTGATGAAAAGTCAGTATCGGATATTTGGGATTTGGGATTTGGGATTTGGGATTTCCCCAGTCTTTCGGCATCTTATTTGCGCAGCCATCACCCTTGGTGCGGGCTGCGTGGGGCCGCAGTTCTACGTCCTCCAGGGACCGCCCAAGTACGAGATCACCCTGCGGGCCGTCAATTATGAGCGCGACATCCGCAACAACGACTGGAAGTCTCTCGTTGACGTCGCATCCGATCGGGCGGGCAACGTCTTCATCCTCGATGCCTCGACCCACCGGCTCTTCGCCGCCGACGCGCAGGGCAAACCCCTCTTCGCGGTAGGCGAGACCGGGTTCTGGAACAAAACCTTCCCGCGCCCCTCGGGGGTGGCCGTGGACGGCGAGGGCCGCATCTACGTCTCGGACTTCAAAAATGACAACGTCCGGATGTTCGACCGCAGCGGGGCTTTCAGCTCCAAAATCGGCGAGAAGGGTGTGGACGCTGGGAATTTCCGTTCCCCGTCGGGGGTGGACGTCGACGGCATGGGCAACCTCTACGTGGTCGACCAGGGCAACAACAGGCTGCAAAAATTCGATCCCCGAGGCGTCTTCATGTCGCAGATCGTCTCCGGTCCAAAACCGATCGAAAAAATCAACATCTCGCGCACGAGCAACCCGATCAAATTCATTGACCAACCCAGGTTCAAGCGCCTAAAAGACGTCGCCGTCGGGCCGGACGGGACGATCTATCTCCTCGACGAAGGCCTCTACATCGTCCACGCATACAGCCAGCAGGGCGCATACCTTTTCAGCTTCGGCGGGCGGGGCCTGCGCGGCGGCAAGTTTGAAAAGCCGAGCGGCATCGCCGTGGGCGCCATGGGAATAGTCTGCGTGACCGACGAGAAAAACAACACGCTCCAGCTCTTCGATCCCGAGGGTAGATTTCTAACGAGCGTCGGTGGCCAGGGGAAGGGCCCCGGACAATTCAACCAGCCTTCGGCGGTCGGCACGAACCCCGAAGGCCGGATCTTCGTCGCGGACAAGGGGAACCGGCGCGTGCAGGTCTTCTCTTACGCGGTGCCAAGGACGGAAACCTTCGCCGCCAAGTTCGATAAGCCCGTCCGGATCGCGGTCTTCGACTTCAAGAACAACAACCCCCAGGCGCAGTCCCGCGGCTACGGCCAGGCGATTTCGGAGATGTTCATCACCGCGTTCGCCCAGAGGCCCAACTTCGAAGTGCTGGAGAGAAAGCAGCTCCGCCAGGTGATCGACGAGCTAAATTTCGACCAGTCGGGGGTAGTCGACGCGGAGACGACGAAGAAGATCGGCAAAATCGTCGGCATCGACGTCGCCCTCGCGGGCGGCGTGGCCCTCTTCGCGCAGGGAATCGAGATGGATTTAAGGCTCCTCAACGTCGAGACCGGCAAAGTGATTACCGCCGACTCCCGTAAGGCCGCTTCCGAAGGCGAGCTCAGAGACCTTGTTAACAGGGAGGTTATCAGACTGGAGAACAGGTACCTTGTGCAGATGTATCCTCCCCTCCCCCCCACGGGGCTTGTGGTCCAGGGGGGGATCAAAGAGTGCGCCCTCTCCTGGAAGGCCGGTTCGGAACCCGATCTCAAGGAATATTGGATATACCGAGCCGCATCGGCCGACGGTCCCTACTCGCTCATCGGAAAGAACAGGAAACCGGAATGGATCGATAAAGGCCTGGCCGACGGCGGGAGCTATTTCTATCGCATCACCGCTATCGACACAGACGGGAAGGAGTCGAAGTACATTACCGGAACTCAAGGCAGCACCCGCGGCTGCCCGGCCATCGGCGAATTGCCCGTGAAAGCGGCGGTCGCGGTCGAGAAAAGCTCATTCTCCTGGCAGGAGAGCGACCCCGATGTAACCGGCTACATTATCTACAGGTCATCGTCGCCTGACGGCACGTTCAGCCAGGCCGGGGAAAGCCGGACGCCGAAATTCTCCGAGGGCGGATTCGGGGACGGAGAAACCCATTACTACAAGGTCGCCAAAAAATACAGGAACGGCCTCCAGAGCCAGCCCTCAAATCCCTTTGTGGTCTCCACAAAGCCGCGCCCGTCGGTTCCCGAGAAATTCACCGCCCGGAGCGGCCTCGCCCGCAAGGTTTATTTCGAGTGGGCAAATCCCAGGGAGAGCGACATCCGCGAGTTCCGGCTCTACCGTAGCCCTTCCGAGGACGGCGATTTCAAAAAAATCGCATCGGTCAAGCCGGGATGGTTATCAAGTCCAAGCTGCACGGATGGGGGGCTTGCGGATAACACCGACTACTTCTATAAACTACAATCCATCGATAAGGATAATCTCGAAAGCCCAATGAGCTCCGCGGTCAAGGCGACGACCAAACCCGTCCCCTCCACCCCGGGCGGACTCGCTGCTACGGGCGGCAAGGCCCGGAGCGTACCGCTCTCGTGGGAAAAGAATCCGGAAAAGGACATAAAGAAATATCTTGTCTTCTCTTCGGAGACGGAGGGAGGCGCTTTCAAACGGATCGCGGAAACGTCGCAGAATGAGTTCGTACACAAGGGGCTGAAGGACCTCACGCAGTATTTCTACAAGATAAAAGCGGTGGACGTCGACGCGCTGGAGAGCGATTTTTCCAAAGCAGTCTCGGCGACGACCAGGGCTCGTCCGGTAAAGCCACGCTCTCTCTCGGCGGAATCCGGCCTGCCGAAAAGCGTCCGTCTCTCGTGGGAAGCGAACCCCGAGAAAGAGATCGATCATTACGTCGTTTCCAGGAAGACGGGCCGAGGCGGAAGTTTCAAGGACGTCGGGAGTCCGAAGTCGAACGGCTATTCCGACGAGAGGCTCGATGATGGAACGCATTATCATTACACGATACGGGCGGCCGACGTAGACGGTCTCGAGAGCGACGAATCGGAGAAGGCCGAAGCGGTCACTAAACCGCGCCCGGTCGCGCCATCGGGACTCGACGCCGAGGTCAAAGACGGGCGGATCGTTTTGACCTGGAAGGCCAATCCCGAGGCGGACATCGTGAGTTATGAGGTATTCAGAAGCACGGCATGGGACATTCTCGGCGTAGAGAGCAAGGGCGAGCAGGTCACTTCTCCAAGCTTTGAGGATCGCACGTCGCAGGCCGGGAAAAAATACACCTACAGGGTCGAGGCAATCGATGCCGCAGGCCTCCACAGCGAAAAGTCAAAACCGGTTTCGGCGAAGATTCCCTGACGAGTTAGAATCCGGAATACAGAATTCAGTATCCGGAAGATAGAGTTCAGGAGTCGGTATTCCGGATTCTATGGGATTTGGGCTTTCTCACCATCAGCTCCCCCAGCACCTTCCTGATAACCTTCGGCAGGGGTTCTCTCAATTCGACGCCGGCGGACGTGCTGTGGCCTCCCCCGCCGAGGGAGCGAGCTATTTTCCCTACATCGGTTTTGTCAAGCGCGCGCAGGCTCACGCGGACGCATCTTTCCCCCTCCTCACAGAAAAGGACGACGACCCCAACGTTTCTTATCTCCAGGGGATAGCGCGTAAACGACTCCGTTCCAGACGGCGCGACGCGCAGCCGTCTCATCTGGGCACTTTTTACCACTATCCACGCAATGCGTCCACCGTCCGACATACGGAGTCCCGCAAGGGCGGTTCCCACCAACTTTAGAAGATTAGGCGAATCATTCCCGTATATCTTCACCCATGCCTCCTTGGGATCGACCCCGCGTCTCAACAGATCGGCTACTATCTCGTGCGTGCGCGCGTTGGTGCCAAGGAAGTTGAACGAAACCGTGTCGGTATGCATCCCGGTGTAGAGGGCGAGCGCCGCATCCCTTCCGATCTCACGGCCGCAGGCGAGATAAAGCTCGTATATCAGTTGTGAGGTCGAACAGGCGTCGACTTCCACCCATTTGATCTCCGCATCGACCACATTGCCGGGGTGATGGTCGATACAGACGCGCCTGATGCCGGAGCGGCGGGCCACCTCGTAGATCGGCCCCAGGCGATCGTTCGTGCTGGAATCGAGGATAAAGAGGGCGTCTGCTCTAGCCATGAGGGAGTCATACTTCCAGCGATAAGCGAGCAGGTCTCCCTTTTTATCAAGGAAATGATAGCGGGAGGGTATGGGTGACGGGATAATCGCGGTGGCGCTCTTCTTCATCGATCTCAAGAGATGAAGATATGCCATCGTCGATCCGATGGCGTCGCCGTCGGGGTGTATATGCGTGGTGAGAACGAACGCCTTGCCCCTGTCGATGACTTTTTTAACATCCGCGAGACTCATGGGACTTGCCTTTCCATCACAGAGAGATAATTTTCACAAAGAGTAAAAGAGAATACTCAGCAAGAGAATACTCTTGGCCGGCAATAACCCCCGCCCACTTGATTTCTTCTTCTCTCTTTTACTCTTCGTAAAACAACTGAATTGCTTTCTCATTCCCTTTGTGTCTTGAAAATTACCTCCGATTGACAGTGCGCCGGAGGGCACTTATAATAGCCATAATCGATCTCTTTTTCAATCATAAGCACGGTAGCGTAGTCCCCAACTGCTATGGAAAAACCCGCTCCACACACAAGCTCCGCGATCAAGCTCGTAATTATTCTGATCATACTGGCCGAAAGCGCCGTACTGGCCTATCTCTACAAGAAATACCACTCCCAACACCTTACGACAATCGCCCTTCAAGACACGCTCAACCGGACAATGGAAGCGGTACACGCGCTCCAGAAAGACGTTGCCGAGAAAGCGCAGGCCGTCTCCGATCTGGAGCGGCGCTTCAGCGAGGCCGGGGCGGACGGGCGACCAACAAAGGGCGGCATCGCAAAGGAGGAGCAGAACGCGGCTTATCTCCGCAAACGGCTGAAGGAAAGCAAGGAGATGGAGCTGCAGATGTACGAGCGGATCGAGGAGCTCAGCAGAAAACAGGCTGAAATGGAATCGCATGCCGCTCGGCCCGACATAACACAGGCGACGCCCACCCCTGTTGCAATTGCAACCGCTACAGTCGCCGCGCAGCCTACCCCGACTCCGACTGCATCGGCCACATCCACCTCACCCCCCCAGGCTACAGCCACCCCGGTCGCGCAGGAGGCGCCTCCCTCGGAGACAACCGCCGCGGAGAAGGCCCAACCGGCCGGTGAAATCGCGGGGCAGATCCCCATTCCAAATCCCAAATCCAAAATCCCAAATCCCAATATTCCACAGTCTGGTGAAATCGCGGGGCAGATACTCATCCTGAACGACACGTACAACTTCATCATCATCAGCGTGGGGAGCGACAACGGGATAGAAGTCGGCGACGAGGGGATCATCGAGCATGACGGTACGCAGATGGGGAGAGCGAAGGTGAAGAAGCTTTACAACAAGATGTGCCTCGCAGACATCGTAGAGACGTCCCCGGACGCGAAGATCCAGAAGAATTATCTGGTAAAATTCAGCCGGGAACCTGAGAATAATGTGCCATAGGAAAACGAGTCGTATTTCGTCGTTCGTATTTAGCACATCGCATATCGATTGGTAAACAAAGTGCGATGTACAAAGTACGATGTACGGCTTTATTGGGATTTGGGATTTCTACTGCGGTATCCATGAAAACAAAGCCATCGACCAGGTTGATTGTGGGCGCCGGGGCGCTCATCGACATCGCGCTCATCATCCTGGCGGACTTCCTCTCTTTCTCTCTCCGTTTCGGCGTCGACGTACAGCAGACCAATTTCGACGCCTATAAACGCATCGCCGTGTTCATCATCCTTCTGCGCATCATCTGTCTATACGTCTTCGGCCTTTATGAAAAGCCAAAATACAAAACCAACATCGAGTGCCTCTCCAACATCGTCAAGGCCATGACCGTGAGCACTCTCATCATCATCGCTGCGGCATTCTACTCGCGCGCACTCGCCTATCCGCGATCGGTGATCCTGATATCATGGGGCACGACCACCGCCATGATCACGGCCTGGCGGGTTCTGGCCAGGCCCCTCATCAATACCCTACTGGGAAGGGACTACTTCGTATCCCATCTGCTCATAATCGGCGCCGACCAGAACGCCTTCCGCCTGATGCTCCAGCTCACCCGCCGCACAAGCGTCAAATGCGTATTGATGGGGTACGTATCGACAAGCGATGAGGAACCGCGCGTCGACAGGCGCCTGATCGTCGGCTCCGTGGACGATATCCCATCGATCATCAAAAAAATCCCCGTGGACGAGGTGGTGATATCCTCACCCGATCTCCCCCGCGACCAGGTTGCCCGCATATTCTCCCATTTCATCGATACTGACGTTATTTTCAAAACGGCCCCTAATCTCTATGAAATCGTCGTTGGCCGTGTGGCAGCCACCGCCGCCGACGAGAACGTCCCGCTGATCGAATTGACCACCGTCCGTTACGGCAACGGCCCGTATAGGGGCATCAAACGGGTGATGGACATAGCCCTCTCGATGGCGGCTATCGTGTTCACCGGCCCCCTGCTGATGGCGCCCATCGCGTTGATCATCAAACTCACCTCCGGCGGCCCGGTCTTTCATACGCAGGAGCGGGCGGGGTTGCACTGCCGGCCGTTCACCATGCTCAAGTTCAGGACGATGGATACGAATTCCGAGAAAGACACCGGGCCGGTCTGGTCGCACCCGGACGATACCAGGGTGATCAAGTTCGGGAAATTCCTGCGCCGGACCCATCTTGACGAGCTGCCCCAATTTTTCAACGTGCTAAAAGGGGATATGAGCGTCGTCGGCCCCCGGCCGGAGCGCCCTCATTTCGTCCGCTCCCTCGTCCAGAGCGTCCCGTTCTATGCGGAGCGGCTGGAAGTCAAACCTGGAATCACCGGCTGGTCGCAGGTGACCCTGAGCTACGCCGGGAGCATCGAGTCCCATAGAGAGAAGCTCGTCAGCGATCTTTATTATATCGAGAACATGTCGCTCATCCTCGATATATGGATAATACTTAAAACGTTTGGAGTGATGTTACGCGGGAAGGGCGTTTGACCGGGGAACAGTATGCGTGCCGGCGTGAGGCGTATGGCGTGACGGCGTAAGGAGTTTCCATATATGGACGCCGATACGCCCCACTCCCTACGCCCCACGCAGCTTGGGATTTTCTACTGTGGAAACCGCGGAAGCTTCTTGTACGCGCCCCGGGGGATAAGCGTACCCCTCACGGCGGCGTACAATCCTTCTCCCATCAACCGCCAGCACATATCCTTCCCTCTCTCCCTCAGATAGCGCGTTGCGAGCGGCGTAAGGGATTTTCCCATGATGCGGCGAACCATCCTGTCCCCGTCCCCCCGTTTGAAGCAGAAGCGCTTAAGCGCATAACGATCCCCACCGTATCGGTTGTAGCCGAATACCGAGCCGCATATAGCCTCATAGCCGGCCTCGATCGCGGCCGCCGTGACCGCAGGGCCATGATAGCCGCCCGGCAGCGAGAGGAATTTCACCCGCACACCGAGCCTGTCTTCCAGGAGCTTCTTCGATTCGCCGAGCTCACGATTCAGTTCATGGGGAGGGATCGCGGTCAGATTGGCATGGGTCATCGAATGCGACCCGATCTCCATCCCTCCCCTACGCATCTCATCAAGCTCTCGCCAACTCACCCACCCCTTTCGTCCCACCATACCCGCCCCCGGGAATAACACGGCTTGAAATCCCGCCCCTGCGAAGAGGGGGAAGAGGCGCGTGTAGGCGCTAGCGAGGCAGTCGTCAACGG
>CAYWRA010000077.1:0-13639 GCA_964460305.1 uncultured bacterium | reverse complement strand
TTATCCTTCTCCTCTCCTCCTATTCAATGCGTTGCGTACATAGCAATTCCCTCACAAAGAGTAAAAAGAAACCACAGAGTGCACCACGGAGGCGCAGAGAGCACGGAGGGTTCTCACCACGAAGGACGCGCAGGAACGATTTTTACAAAGAGTAAAAGAGGGAAGAGAGAACGGCGTAGGGGAAAGAAACCCCTGCCGGCTTGTCCGGCAGGGGTTTCAGTTCGGGGGACTGGTGCGATGATAATATCACCCCAAACCCCCGTGACCTTGCGTCACGGGTGAATCAGTTCAGTGGACTTGAGAAGTCACGCCCCAACGGGGCCACTTCGTGGGATTCGAAGAAATCCTTCCTCCTGCAGCGGACATTAGGTAACGCTCTTAACCTTCCCTCTCCCCCCGGTGAACGGGGGGAGAGGGTTAGGGTGAAGGGGTGAGTTACTGGTCGCTGGTCATTGGAGAGTGTAGAGACAGCGGTAAAGAAAATAGGGGCAGAAATAGCTGTGAGAAACAGAGGTAAAGATAGAGGGAACCTTCAGGGGCAGTGGGATTTTGCCGCGGATAGACGTGGATTTGAAGAAACAGAGGTTGAGAACCACCAGGGTCGGACCTCATCTATTGACTTGTAAACCTCGCCCCGTTTGTAGGAATCGAGGATTATGATTACCAACGAGCGTGAATATCTGATATCCAAGGGGTATTGGTAAGAGCGCACTGTACTTCTTTCCGGGTCTCGGCGAAGGGCTGCCATTTGCAAAAATTCCTATGATTTTGCTTCGGATGGCCGGTTCAAAGCTGCTGGTATGCGTCGAAGCGCGCAGAGGATTGGAATATTACCATCCGGATCGCATCGAGCCCTCCCCGCCTGGAGGCTGTAAAAGGTAGAGAGAGATTCATCAAGTGGCTGGCGACAACTATACTTCCCCAGGGGAAAGTGTAATTATCGTTGACCAATCGAGAGCTATATGGTGGAGTTGAGGAATGGGTAGGGGGACGCGGGTGAATGAAGAAACACCTCTGTCAATAGTCGAGGTCTGGTCCAGATGGCCCCACAAAAATGTGTTGCATTTTGGTGTGTTTGTTTCATAATGAAGGCAAAGTGTTTCACTAGAGACATAATTTGTCGCATAGGGGGAGGCATGCGTTTCAATGGCTAGTCAGGCGTATTTATCAGAACTTTTCCGAATCGTAGAAGGCGCTCTCCACTTGGACAAAACCAAGGTGCAGAACTATGCAGAATTGCTTGCTGAAAAGCTTGATGCAGATGGAGAGCAGTCTAGTGCAAAACGATTAAGGCGAATTATTCAAGGCTACGGTTCACAGTTACATCCAGCGCAATTCGCATATAAACCTGTTTTGCCAGTAGATAGTGAGAGTCGCTTCCCACTCCTAGAAGAGATATCTCGGTTAGGCGAAGTCACCAATTTTGTTTTTACAGCAGAAAACCATGCGGTGATAAATGAGTTTCTTGCAGCGGTGAGATCACATGACAAGCTTAAAAATGCAGGTATTGATGCTGGGACCAATTTACTACTTTACGGACCTCCGGGATGTGGCAAGAGTCATCTTGCAGTATACGTTGCCCACAGCCTCTCTCTACCCATATTCGTTGCCCGCCTTGACGGCTTGATTTCTTCTTTTCTGGGGAGTACAGCTAAAAATATTCGGGCTGTAATGGAGTTTGCTTCGAGAACACCTTGTGTCCTTCTTCTGGACGAATTTGATGCAATAGCCAAACTCCGTGATGACCATCAAGAATTAGGTGAGCTTAAGCGCGTTGTGAATAGTTTTATACAAAATCTTGATAAGCTAGGAGACCATGTTGTGTTAATAGCCGCAACTAACCACCCTCAATTGTTGGATACAGCCGTTTGGCGTAGATTTGACTATCTGTTATTTCTTGACTATCCACATATTGAACAACGACTGGAGTTATGGCGGCTTTATGCTGGACAGATTGCATGGAGCCGGAAGCAGTTGGAAGCACTAGCTGATTTATCTGACCGTTATTCATGTGCAGCGATTAAATCAGTTTCGGTGCGCCTTCGTCAGCGCCTAGTGACACATGGTGATAAACCTAGCCTAAAAGATGCGATTAGACTTCTTTGCACGCTTTCGCGTGGACAGACGCCAGAAGGCAATCCGTTACGACCTAATTTGCTGGGGGATATTAAGGAACTAACACGCATATTGCGTACGCGGAACAGCCAGATATATTCATTTGAGCTTATTGGCGAGATTGCAGGTTGCTCCAAAGCTACTGTTAGCCGAGTGTCGGCAGGAACAACAAAGGCAACTTGATAAAGCTTAGGAGGATAGAGAAATGGAAGGACAAGAGCTATTATATATAAAAGTAATCCTTCCGAAGCAAGCAAGGGATAAGAAGGTTCGAGGAGGAGGATCGCCTCCGGAACCACTCAAAGTTGTGACACAAGACTATAAAAGGAAGCTCATAGCACTCATACAAGATATTGAAGTAAAAACCACTCAATTGCCACAGGCATTAGATACCATGCCCATAGTTGTTGATCTTGAAAAGAAGGCACTTGCTAAGACTCATCGCCCCAACACATTATTTACCAATAGAACATGTCCTATCATTGGCGCAGACAAACCTGGTCGACTGTTTATTAAGGGGTCGCTCCAGGGTCTTACAAGGTTGAGGCATCGCATAGAGCGCGATAGACCCAAGCCCAAGCTACTCAAAGACATTTCCACTATAAAACACCTCAGACCTCTTGAAGCATCTGATAGACTAGCGGGGATTACCCCCGAGCAACTATTCCACTTTGTGCCCAGAGAAAACAATGCGGCCGCTATCAAGGTTTCTTTGTTCGATTTTAGCGATACGGTCGAGAATAGCAAGCAAGCATTGGCATTTGGAAAGCTTTTAGCCGGTCGCCAGATCAAAATGCAGAAGTGTGGACAGTTCACAAGTCAACATATTTATAAGGTTTGGTGCAACTCGGTTGACGATGTACGAGAACTATCAGATATGGTGATGGTCAAAAGCATTTCCAAGTTCCCTATTTTTAAGTCACTTATCAGGAAGCAGTTTAATTATCGACCGATGCCAGGTAATTTATCCAGGCCAGGAGAAGGTTCGCATCAATTGCCAGTTGTTGCTGTAGTAGACAGTGGGATAGCAGCCGATAACCCAAGTCTGAATGAATGGATACTTGCTCGGGAAAGATATGTGAATTACAGAGAAGAAAATACAGATCATGGCACATTTGTCGCGGGTTTGATTGTATGGGGTGATCTGCTTAATCCTGGTCACTCCGAAATTGGCAACTTCCCTTGTCGATTACTCGATGTCCACGTTTTGCCGAATGATGATTCTTCTCGGGGCCCACAGGGACGTGTTACTGAACTGGAGTTGCTTCAAGCTTTGGAAGCTTGTTTGAAAAAATATGCGCGCGAAGTTAAAGTATGGAACCTCTCGCTTGGCAGTGACGAGATTTGTCAACTAGACCGATTTAGCAGTTTTGCAGTTGAATTAGATAATCTACAGGAGAAATACGGTGTCTCTTTCGTTATCGCTGCTGGTAATTATACGGAACTACCGCTCCTTTCTTATCCGAGAACACCAGTGCAGGCCGACACGGGAAGGATAACGACGCCAGCTGATAGCGTTTTGGGAATTACTGTTTCCTCCATTGCCCAACTTGATCATCCCATCGTGGACAGCCCTAGACGTGGCCAACCGTCCCCATTTGCACGTAATGGGCCTGGGCCGAATTATATCATCAAGCCGGACCTGGTTCATTTCGGAGGCAATATAGGGCTTAATGCAAGCATGCCACTTGGTATAACGTCACTGACTGTGGAAGGCAAAACATCGGAGGACATAGGGACTAGTTTTTCCACCCCTTTAATTAGCCGGCAACTAGCATATATATATCACAGCATTACTCCTACGCCGTCTCCTATTTTTGCACGGGCACTTCTTACCCATAGTGCAAGGGATCTTCGTACGGGCGATCGTGTCACTGATGGCGATGACCACTACGTTGGATTTGGAACTCCCTTAAATTTGGATCGATTGATCGAGTGTACTCCATGGATGACAACTTTGGTATTCGCCGAGAATCTCCAGCCTGGTCATACGTTAGAATGGGATGACTTTCCATATCCAGCATCCCTTATACGAGGGGGAAAATTTTATGGTGAAATATGGATGACCCTGGCATATGCTCCACAAAGAAACATACGATGGGGGTCTGAATACTGCGAGTCGCACATAGACGTTAGTTTCGGAGTCTTTAGAAAGGGGAAGTACTCTGGCCTGTGCCCTATAGAGCATGATAACAAAGGTGAGCTTTTTGAATCTTTCCAGGTGCAAAATCTTCGCAAATGGGCACCGGTGCGGACTTATTATAGAAAAATCGAGAAAGGAGTTTTAGGTGATAGATGGAAGTTGTCACTCAAACTTCTTTGCAGGCATGGCATAGAGAAATCACAATTAAAGCTCCAGCCGTTTACACTCATTCTGAGTATTGCAGATCCCAATCACAAAGAGCTTGTATATAACGAAATGACGCAACAATTGCGGAGTAGGTTCCAGACGCAGAATCTACTTGTAAAACCAACTGTGCAGGTCAGAGCAAAAATATAAGCAATGTTAAAGGCAATTCAGTACAACCATGCTGATGCATCCCAGTATTTGAAACCAGACTTCGAGCATTTATCCAATCGTCTTAAGCATAGAAGGCGCACAGGATAAGCCGGTATGATCCAGTTTTCAAGGCAGTGTGCCGCAAACCGGACAAACCGGGCAAAAAAGCCATCGGTTAGATTAAAGGCCGAGTAGGGGGCCGAGTCAGTTAGGGGACGCATAATGCTATTACAAGAAGTGACGTTGCTGCAAAACACGTAGCTCTCTCACTGGTCAATACATTGGTTTCCTTCAGGTCATGACTTCCAGCTTCTTCTCTTTTACTCTTTGTGAGAATCCGGTCCCTTCGGGACGCGGCAAAATCCGTGTCAATCCGTGGATAAAAAAGCTGTGTAAGAAAACCACCAGGGTCAAACCTCATCTATTGACGTGTAAGCCTCGCCCCGTGGGGGGTAGGAATCGAGGGTTATGATTACCAACGAGCGTGAGTATCGGATATCCAAGGGGCAGTTGTTGCGCCTCCGAGAAGCCGCGAAGCTTTTTGGCGTGGTTGAGGCGGAAAAACGGACGGGATCCAAAGTGCTCGCCAAAGCAGAATTGGCGGCGTTGAAAAGCGAGGACGAGGTTCTATTCGCACAGATAAAAGAATATGAAGTATTAAAAGCCGGGGAAGTAAGAAAGCCGCAAGGACGGGCTTTATCTATTGGCAGAAGAGTCTCGTAACACTGTTTTGAGAGCAGTTTTTGAAAAGCGCATACTGTCAGAAAAACGTATATCTTTTTCTGACACAATCCAGGCATGAAAGTCTACAATGGCTAGAAAAAGAAATAAAATCTCCGTAAAAGATCTGGCCATAGAGGCCGGCATTGAACCGGATGAGGCTTTGATTGCTCTCTGGGATGCTGGTTTTGATGGGATCACAAGACCTAATGACACAATATTCGGCCACGATCTTAACGCTGCGAGGCGGGCAGTAGGTTTAGCTACCAGGCGCGAACTGACGTCTTATACATATTGGCAAAAGCTTTTCAATAACATGGCTGAGAATGAGTTTACACATATTCTCTCCCGACGAAGTATAAAGCTCCGTCATGGGGCTAGAAAATTACCACCCAAGTTAGTGTCCATATTAAAAACCGAGGCGCGGCGGCAAGGCCTCGATCCGCTGACGGGTATGAGATACCGGATTCCTCAGAAGGCTCCTGTGCCAACCACATTTGTTCCTACCATGGTAACGAAGGCGGAGTTGTCTGGTCTCGAAAGGATTACAGATATAGAGCGCCCTATTTCTGATAAATTATCTGGTCCGGCTAAACCCGTCCCTACTGTGCTGGCGTGGGAGCCACCTGGTCATAAGTCGAACTTGCGTTTCATCACAGATAGAGAGGTTCTTGGTATTCATAATGTCCTCGTTCAGGACTTTCTGGATACCGAAGATCCAATTGATCCCCCAGGTGTTCGCGACGTGAATTTATTAGCTTCGGCGGTATACCGTCCGCATACTGCATTAGGAAATACTTATAAATATCGCACGATTGAATCAGCAGCAGCTGCACTGTTGCATGCCATTATTTTAGATCATCCATTTTATAACGGTAATAAACGTACCGCGTTAGTGGCTATGCTTGTTTTTTTAGATGAAAATGGTTTTTTCCCGATAATCGATCAAGACGAAGCGTTCAAACTTGTTATGCAAATCGCGCAACATCAAATCGCCCCAAACGGCTTTCAAAATCAAACCGACCGCGAAGTTATCACTATTGCTCACTGGATCTGTAAACATACCCGCTTTCTGGAGCTAGGGAATAGGCCCCTTCAATGGAGGAAACTGCGACGTATCTTGGTAGCTTATGGTTGCAGAACGCAAGTATCAGGAGCGCATATTATCATTGAGCGCGATGTTACGAAGCCTGGATCATTTGGACGTAAAAAGACTACCCATTTGAAAACAAATGTTTCCTATGGAGACGAGGGGCGTGACGTAGGCAAAGGGACAATCAAAAAGATTAGATATGATCTTGAGTTGGATGATGTACATGGTATTGACAGCCATGCATTTTACAGTAAGGCCCCTGACAGGATCGCAGATTTTATCACTGAATATCGTAAGACTCTTCGACGGCTTGCAAAAGTTTAACTTATCTTATAGTGTAAAAAGCCATCGGTCGGATTAAAGGCCGAGTCGGGTGGGGGACGCATAATGCTATTACAAGAAGTAACTCCGCTGCAAACCACGTGGCCCTCTCACCGGTCAACAAACTGGGTTTCCCCAGGTTCCGCCTTTCCTCTTCCGCTCTTTTACTCTTTGTGAGCATCCGGTCTCTCTGCGTGACGGAGCGGATTCGGATAATTTCCAGCCGAAAGGCTACAAAAGGGGAAACAGAGCAATATAAGGAATAGAACATGAAGAAAGAATACGATTTTTCCGGAGGGCAGCGGGGTAAGTTCTACAGGGCGCACGCAAAGTTTAATTTGCCCGTCTATCTGGATCGGGAGAATTTTTCGTTCGTTCAGAGAATTGCAGAGCGCAGGGATTCCGACGTATCTTCCGTTGTCAATGACCTTATAAAGTCAGACCGGCGTTTTGCAAAAGCGATAGAGTAAGTAGCGACCGAGACAGCTTATCGGGCCTAGCACGGGCCCCTAGGAAGTGCCGATTCCAACCTGCCAGCCTTCTGTCACCTTGATCTTGATATTCCATGTTGGAACATCAAGATAGAGTGGTACTCGCAAGATGCCGCGCGTATTTACTGAGTGGTTGAGCATGCCTTGTCTTTACACTCACACAACTGCCCCTCCCCGGCTGTAAGCAGGATGTGTACGCCTATCGAGAAACAAGGTAGTGTCCACTCTCTTTTACTCTTTGTGAAAAATCCGATCTCTTCGTTTTTTCTTCGTGCGCTTACCCAAAGGGACCCCTTCGGGGCGTGGTAGGAATCCGCGTCTATCCGTGTTCATCTGTGCAAATCTGTGGTGAAAATCGCTATATCTTCCGCATCCTCTCCCCGTGGTGAAAAATTTTTTGGAATAAAATGGCGGGTCACTTCGTCTTATATAGTGAACGGGTAAATGCGCCTTCGCGTGTGGCGGGGGCGCGGGCAGTCAAAAGGAGGGATTCGCCATGGATTGGAACGAGGAAGCTGCGCGGCAGGCGGTGAACGTTTTCAACGCCCGCTTTAGGGAGCTCGAAACTGCGTATCCGGAGTGCATCAAGAAGCTTAGCGCCGCATGGAGGGATAACTATCTCACCTGCGGGCATAAGAGGCTGGGGCGTATCCTGCTGGGGTTTTCACCGGAAGCAGCATGCAAGGTGCAAACGGCAAAGAGATAAGAGCGGTGAGCGCCGCCCTCCCGGGCCCTTCTCCCTCGCCTTAGGCGGTCAAGTCCGAGAACTTGTCCGCTCATGGCGGAGGGGAGGGGCGAGGGGATAATGCCCCGGGTATGGGGTGGGAGGCTTTGTACGGCAATTATCCAGCCGCGAATTATAACTGCGGCAAAAAGTTGAAAGCGAAAAGTCCCAAGCGCAGCTATATCTTTGGGCTTTCGGCTTTGAACATGGGACTGTTCTACAATCTGTGAGCATCCGTAATAATCGGTGTGCATCAGTGGCAAAACCATATAGCTGTCCCCGTACTTGCGGGGCCCAGTTTATTCTGATGCGCCGATGAGCGCTTTGGTATCATTGTGGCTCCGCATGAGAACGATACGCGAACTCCTGGCCGAGGCGCGCTCAAAAAGCAGTTGCAAGAATATCTCACTCGGCGCCGTTATTGAGACGCCTGCTGGGGAATATGTCATCGGTTGGAACGGGCCGCCGGAGCGCGCGGGAACGCATACCGGGTGCATGCTGTGCGGCCCGATAACGCCGGAGAACATGCGGCAATGTCCCGGCGTTCACGCCGAGGTTAGGGCGGTGTGCCGCGCGGCGGAGGCGGGCATGTCCGTGCGCGGGGGAACTATGTATCTCTCGGAGTGGTTCCCCTGCGCGCCCTGTGCAATGGTTATTATCGAGGCTGGCATTTCCCGGCTTGTGGTGGCGGACGAGCTCAAGTTCGTCAAGGACGACTGCTACAACTTCATCCTCGCCCGCGAGTACCTGGAAAAAGCCGGTATAGCAATAGAGGAGCGAGAGGAGCTTTCCCCGGACCGCTGATATGTTTCACCGTAGGGGCGCTGATAGCCTTGAGCTGTAAGTCTTAAGCCGTAAGCTTATAGCGTACAACTTACGGCTTGCTGCTTATTTTGGGATTTGGGATTTTATTATAGGGGAACCAGGTGGGAGCCATGAAGACAAGAGGATTCATACCTATAGTTATTTGCCTCACGGTGGTGGCGGTTGCGGGGCTGCTGTGGATGGACGAACAGATTAACGTCAGGGAGCTTCGCATCGCCGTGGGGCCTCGGGTGGGTTCCACTTATATATTGGGAGAGGCCATCTCCGAGATTGTCGAGAATGAGGATCCGCGCCTGAAGATAGTGCTGGCGGAGACGAAGGGGTCCCAGGATAACGTAGAGGCAATCAAGTCTGGGAAGGCCGATTTCGCCGTAGCGCCCCTTGACCTTGGGGTCAGTCGCGATATACGTACGGTCACCCTTCTTTACTCCGACGTATTTCACCTCATGGCACGCAGGGGATCGAAAATAAATAGAGTAGAGGACTTAAAGGGGAAACGAGTCCTTGTTCCTCCGAGGGGGACGGGGTCGGCCCGCGATTTTTATGTTTTGATGCGGCACTATGGTTTGAACGATGAGGATATCAAGGTGCAGGAGATCAAATCATTGCAATGGAAAAGCACGTCGGAGCGCGATCTTGCACGATTGGGTGTTGACGCGGTTTTCGCCTCCGTGCCTCTGGGCGAGCCGCTGGTCTGCAAGTTGCTCGCTGGCGGGGATTGGCAGCTCATTCCGATCGATCAGGAGGCGGCTATGAAGATCTCCGCCCCCTACATTCGTCCTTATACGATTCCTCTGGGTACTTATAGGTCGGCCAGCCCTGCCGTGCCCAACCGCGATCTCCCGACGGTGGGTGTCCAGAGCGCGCTTCTCGTCCGTGCCGGGGTCGAAGCCGGCATAGTCTGTACGATAACGCGTATCATGTTCGAACACCAGAGCGAGCTCATCGCCCGCACGCCGCTGGCCACCCCAATGAGCGTGCCCGATAAGGACCAGGTCTTCGGCCCCGCCGTGCACAAAGGGGCCTTGTCGTATTACAATAGGGAGAAGCCCGACTTCATTAAGCAGTATTACAACGAGATATGCTTCTCCTTCATGATTGGTCCAATGCTCTTCTCCGTGATCATGGCGATCCGGGCGCGCCTCCAGACGAAGCGGTTGAGGCGCATTGACGAATATACCAGGCACATTGCGGAGTTGTTTATGCAAATAGATTCGTCGACCGATCTCCGGGGCCTGATCGATCTGGAGCGTGATCTGATCAAGCTTTTCGCTCAGTCGCTGAAAGATCTTGAGACGGGGAAGCTGACCACGAGCGACATCCACTCGCTCTCCATGATTTGGGAAAAGGCGATCGATGCCGTCCACCATCGCCAAGCGGTCCGGGCGGAAAATGGGTGAGAAACCGGGCATGGGGTTTGTATGGGCCACGGCACTATTACCACGGATTGCGCACGTGGAGGAATGATATGATGGCGAAGAGGCTGATGAGAGTATGTCTCCTGGGGATATGTCTCGCCCCTTTGTGCGGCTGTCGGTCGATGGGACCATCGGCGCTGAGAGTGACCTATCCGCAATACAACGACGTTTTGTCCCAGAACTTGAACCGGGAGCTCCTTCTCAACCTGGTGCGTCAGAAATATCGTGATACTCCTTTCTTCCTCGACGTTACGGGCATCACCTCATCCGAGACGATGATGGGCAAGGCGAACGTGTCTGCTGATTTGCTGATCGATCCGTTCTCGGGGAGCTCGATAAAGCCGGGGATCGAGGGGACGTATTCCCATACCCCCACGCTCTCGTTCGCCCCCGTCCAGGGCGAGGATTTCCTGAAGAAATTGATGTCGCCCATTCCGGTGAGCACGCTTGTCCTCCTCGCCCAATCCGGGGGAAGCGTCCCCCGTGTGTTTACCCTTTGCGTCGAGCGCATCAATGACATCGATAATGCGGCCAGGGCGTCCTTGCTCCTTCCCGAGTGGGTGCCGCACCCCGAGAAATTCCAGAGGCTCGTGGAGCTCATGGGCCGGCTCCAGCAGGCGGACCTCATCGAATTCGGCCGCACATCGACGGGGAGGGATGCCGAATACCTGCTCCACATAAAGGAGAGTCCGGAGTACGCAGACCAGATAAAGGGGATCAAAGAACTCCTCGGCGTGCCCGCGGCGCGGGATTCGTTTATTCTCTCCAGCAACGGCGCTGAGAAAAGCGACGATCGGCTCGTCGTGCGGACACGGCCGGTTCTCGGCGTCCTCGCCTTCCTCTCGCATGGGGTGGAGGTCCCTCAGGAAGACCTGAAGGCCGGGCTTGTGACCGTCGTCCATAATCCCGATGGCAGCGAGTACGACTGGAGCAAGCTGACCGGCAAGCTGATTCACATCTATTGCTCCAGGAAAGCGCCGGAGAATGCCTATGTTGCCGTGCGCTACCGCGGTTCCTGGTTCTACATACGGGACGACGACCAGAACTCAAAGGCGACGTTCTACACCGTTTGTCTCTTGTTCCGCCTCCAGGAGGCGCAGACCTCCCCGTCGCTCCCCGTACTCACTATCCCCGCGATCCGCTAGTGGATGCGGTCCACGTGCATGGCGCATCCGTTTTGGAAGGGGCGTATCAAGATATGAAAAAGTGCCGCAGCTTATCAATGCTGATAGCGGCCGTCGTGGGGTCGGTTTTTATCGGCTGCGCTCCGCTTTACCATCCGGTTGCGAATGGGCAACCGGCAAACAACGTAGCCATTCCGGGATCCGCTCATTCCGCGTCGGTAAAAGATAATCCGCCCAGCGATATGCGGATATACATGATCGACGTGGGCCAGGGAGATTCCGCCCTCGTGATCTTCCCGGACGGACGGACCATGCTCATTGACTCAGGGGTGGATTGGGAAGGCAAGGCAGTAATCAACCTTCTCGGAAGGCTCGGGATTGGCGCGCTTGATATCCTTGTCGCGTCCCACGGCCACCCCGACCACACGCGCGGGTTCTCCGCGGTGATTTCGAAGGGATACACCACCCCTGATACGGTTGCTTACTCCTATGAGGATGGATCGTGGAACGGAATAACGTGGTGCGGCGTTAATCCGGGAGAGGTGATTTATAGGAGCAGGGGCGCAACGGCCACGTGTTATGCGGTCGATGGCCATATTGTCGACGGGACGTATGTTGACCCCGGCAGGGATAAAAATGCGAGGAGCGTCGTTCTGGATATCAAGTTCGGGGGGTTCGACTATCTGACGGGCGGAGATCTCACCGGCGCCGGCAAGCATAACAGCATCGAGGACTCTCTCGGTGATGCGCTCGCCGCTCTGGGAATCCATATCGATGTATACAAGGTCCACCACCATGGGAGCCAACACAGCTCCGATCTCCATTTCCTCCAGAAGGTAATGCCCGAGTTCGCGATGATATCCGTGGGGGATGGAAATGATTTCAGGCACCCAACCCAAGGGGCGATAAACAGGCTCAACGATCCCACGGTCCACGTGAAGCGGATATTCCAGACGGAAAAGGGTTCCAATGGAACCGCACCGAACGTCACCGTAGCAAACGGCCAGATTGTGATCACCACCGACGGCGTTCACTATAGTTTTACCAACGAGGGTCCCGGAAGCACCACGTTCTCCTACGGCCCTTACCCCGTGGATGAGTGTGTGTGGCCCATGTTTTGACTTGAACCTCATGATAAAGAATATACCGTGACTCCGGGAGAAAAAGTTTGTGGTGCTTCGGTCGGGGTATGTTATAGTTAGCATGTAAGTCCCGGAGTACCGTGACGGCTCTCGAAAGGGAGCCACCATAAGCGTAGTTTGACTACGCCGGCTCCGGGCTTTTTATGCAGATATTTTTGGATGAAAGCGGCGATTTGGGTTGGAATTTTTCAGCGCCGTATAAGCATGGCGGTTCGAGTAGATATCTGACGCTTGCATTCCTTTTTCTCCCCCAGAGTTGTCACAATGCCCCCAAACGACTTGTGCGCTCGCTCTACTCCCTCTACGACTGGGAGCATGAGCACAAGGCATGTCATGCGACCCTAAACCAGAAAATAACGTTTTGTCAAAAGGCCCAGGCAATGCTTGAGCGATATCCCGGCATCAAGATCGACGTCATCACCGTCAAAAAGGAAAACGTCAAACAACATATCCGTGCCGACGCGAATAAGCTCTACAACTATATGTCGGGCCTGATAATACCCCCACATCTGAATTCCGAGACGGAGGTAGAGTTTATCCCCGACGTAAGGAGCATCAAGGTAAAGAGCGGGAATTCCCTGGTCGACTATCTTCAAATCAGATTGTGGTTTGATTGCAATTGTCCGGCAGTGATCAAGAATAATCCATGCGAAAGCCATAGGAGTTACAGCCTTCAATTCCTCGACTGGGTGGCCCACTGCGTATGGAAGCATCATGAAGATCGTACATCGGCCCCCTTCAGCATCCTTCAGCCTTTCATAACCTCCAGGTCGCTTTTCTTCAATCCGTAATTTGTTCACCATCCATCCAAAGAGCGCAATGGGTATTGACAAAACGTCCGGCAAATGGTTGAACATCGTCCAGTAGATGGACGAATATCATCCAGATGGAGGACGATTATCATGTACACCCGTAATATCATCGCTGAGATTATCGCTGCCCTAAAAGACACGCCTGCCATCATGCTGGTCGGAGCACGCCAGACCGACAAGACCACGTTGGTTCGACATTTAGCCGCGTAGGGTTTCATAATTAATCCGGGGCCGAAAACACGGTTAAAAGTCATGGAAAGAGCTTTGTAAGGTCTGATTGATCTCCTGAATTCACCTGGTTAACCTGACTTTCGCAACTGGACCGTCGAAATCGCTATTTTGAGGGGGTTGGGC
>CAYWRA010000076.1:0-13728 GCA_964460305.1 uncultured bacterium | reverse complement strand
CCCGGGAGTGCGATGAGATCCGCAAGGAAACACCCCTCATCGTGGTCGATATCCACGCCGAGGCGACCTCGGAAAAAATCGCCATGGGGCGTTATCTCGACGGGAGGGCGTCGGCGGTCGTCGGAACGCACACGCACGTGCAAACCGCCGACGAACAGATCTTCCCCGGAGGGACCGCGTACATCACCGACATTGGAATGACCGGCCCGACCGTGTCAATCCTCGGGAGGGAGATCGGGCCGGTGGTCAGGCATTTTCTGACGCAGATGCCCGAACGATTCGACGTGGCGGGTGAGGGAGTCGAGTTTCAGGGTGCGATCATACGGTTGGACGAACGCACCGGCAAGGCGGTGGGGATTGAGAGGGTAAGAGAGAAACTAAATCCCAAATCCCAAACCCCAAATCCCAATGTATAAGGGTTGGCATTTGGTATTTGCCTGTCTGCCGGAGTCTTGGAGTAGGCGTGGCATTTCTTCGCAGGGGGCGAGCGGTGATTCAACCGACCGGCAAGAAAATCTACAGCGTCAGCGAGATCACGCATGAGATCAAGGTGCTCCTGGAAGGGCGGTTCCCGGGCGTCTGGGTCGAGGGAGAGATTTCGAACATACGAAAGCCCGGCTCGGGGCACGTCTACTTCACGTTGAAGGACGAGGGGAGCCAGCTCCAGGCGGTGCTCTATCGCTCTCAGTTCTCGCGGAGTAAATTCGACCTTAAAGACGGGCTCCAGGTAATAGCATTCGGCGACGTCTCCGTCTATGCGAAGGGGGGGCGCTATCAGATCACGGTCGCCGAGATCGAGCCTAAGGGGCTCGGTGCGCTGCAACTGGCCTTCGAGCAGCTCAAGCAGAGGCTTGCCAAGGAGGGTCTGTTCGCCCCCGAGAAAAAAAAGCGCATCCCGCTCCTGCCTGAGCGGATAGGGATCGTGACGTCGCCGACCGGCGCCGCCATACGGGACATCCTCACCGTGATAGAGCGCCGGTTCGCCAACGTGCGCATCCTCATCAGCCCCGTGCGGGTACAGGGGGAGACGGCCGCGGGAGAAATTGCGGCGGCGATCGACGGATTCAACTCGCGCGCCGATGTGGACGTTATAATTGTCACGCGGGGCGGCGGGTCCCTGGAAGACCTCTGGGCCTTTAATGAGGAAGCGGTCGCGCGGGCGATCGCGGGATCGCATATACCCGTGATCTCAGCCGTCGGGCACGAGATCGATTTCACCATTTCCGATTTTGTCGCCGATCTCAGGGTGCCGACTCCCTCGGCCGCCGCCGAGCGCGCGATCACTAAGTAGTCCGAGTTGCAGGTGAGGCTGGAGTATCTCTAGTGGATGATTTGTACTGGAATCGCTAACAGGGTAGAGCTTGGCCGCAACCGGCTGCGGCTTTGCCAACAGAGCTACGTATTCCAGGGCCCTCGCGGCATGGTGCGCCAACACCGGCAGTCATTGGGCGAACTGGAAAGCAGGTTCCGGAGATCGTTTCTGCACATGGTCGAGCTTACGCGGAACCGCCTGGGCGCGGTCGTTGGGAAGATCGAGAGCCTCAGTCCCCTCGCGGTGCTGTCGCGCGGGTATGGCGTCATCGTGCGGGAGAAGGACGGCGCGGTCGTGAGCGCGGCCACCCAGGTGGCTTGCGGGGACGTCGTGCGCGCCCGCCTCCACCGCGGAGGATTTACCGCCGAGGTGCAAGAAGTGCGAGAAGGGTGATTTTTTTACAAAGAGTAAAAGAGAACGAAGAATAAGAAACCGCGCCCCAAAGGGACCCCTTCGGGGGATGAACACCGGGGAGATTCAGGAAACCACAAGATTACACAAGATTTTCACGAGAACTTGGTTGGAACAAATCTTGTGCTAATCTTGTGTAAATCTGTGGTTAAAAGCTTTACACCTTAAACTTTCAACCGTATTTGAGGCCCTTATGACAAAAGACAAAAAGCCCACGTTCGAGGCCGCGCTCAAGCGGCTGGAGGAGATCGTCGCGTTGATGGAGGACGAGCATACGCCGCTCGACGAAGCGCTCAAGCGATACGAGGAGGGGATCGGCCTCGCCCGTTTTTGTGCGATGGCGCTCGACGAAGCGGAGAAGAAGATAGAGATATTGAGCGCGACGCCTGAGGGCGGGGTCGCCGCCGTGCCGTTTTCCAACACCTCGGCCGGCGAGGCGTCCGACCCGCCGATCGCCCCTCCGCCCAAGCGGCGCCCCCCGGCCCCCCGCGCAGCAGAGCGTGACGAGGGTGAGGCGCTTCTGTTTTGAATGACAAATGTCAAATGACAATTCAGATGAATGACAAATGACAAAATTCCCGCCTTACGACCGGCCTCGTCCCAAAGGGATCCCTTCGGGAAAGAGGCCCCTTTGGGGCGGGCAGGCAAATGAAAAAACTATAATGCGTTTTGACATTTGGTATTTGTCATTCGGAATTTACCCCTATGAGCCGCTATCTTGATCGAATCGAGTCGCCGGGGGATCTTAAGACCCTGAGCCTCGCCGAGCTTGAATCGCTCGCGCAGGAGATCCGCGATCGTCTCATCAACGTCGTATCGGTCACGGGCGGCCACCTTGCATCGAGCCTGGGCGCCGTTGAGCTCGCTGTCGCGCTCCATTTCGTATTCGATTCCCCCCGTGACAAGATCATCTGGGACGTGGGGCATCAGGCTTATGCGCACAAACTACTGACGGGGAGGAACAAATCGTTCCAGTCGTTGCGCACGGCGGGTGGAGTGGGCGGTTTCCCGCGGAGGTCTGAGAGCGAGCACGATCCCTTCGGGGCCGGCCATGCCAGCACCGCGGTCTCGGCCGCGATGGGCATGGTAGCCGCGCGGGACGCGCGCAAAGGGAACGAGAAAATCATCGCCGTGATCGGCGACGGCTCGCTGACGGGGGGGCTTTGTTACGAGGCCCTCAACAACGCCGGGCACAGGGCTAAGAACCTTATCGTCGTTCTCAACGACAACGAGATGTCCATATCGCGGAACGTCGGCGCCATCTCTACCTATTTAAATAAAGTGATTACTTCGCCCACTTATAACCGCATAAAGGCCGACATGCAGATGGTGGTAAAAAGCATTCCTGCGATCGGCCAACGGATGTTCGACACGGCGAGGCGGATTGAGGAGAGCCTCAAAAACCTCGTTGCGCCGGGCATCATATTTGAGGAGCTGGGGTTCCGTTATTTCGGCCCGATAGACGGTCATGACGTTCAAAAGCTCATCGCAGTATTGAGGCGCCTGTCGGAGATCGATCAACCCATCCTCCTGCACGTCATCACCAGGAAGGGGAAAGGGTATGTTCACGCGGAGCAGCACCCGGAATATTTCCACGGGACGAGCCCCTTTGACATCGGCACCGGCAAGCCCAAAAAGGCGGATGCGGGAACGACCTATTCGGATGTTTTCGGGAGCGCGCTGATGGAGCTTGCTGGCCTTGATCCGACGGTCTTCGCCGTCACCGCCGCGATGACGGCGGGGACGGGCCTGGATCGGTTCGCACAGGAATTCCCCGACCGCTTCTTCGACGTTGGCATCGCCGAGGAGCATGCGGTGGTGTTTGCGGCGGGACTGGCTGCGAGCGGATGCAAGCCCGTGGTCGCCGTCTATGCCACCTTTCTCCAGCGCGCATACGATCAGATCGTCCATGACGTCTGCGCACAGCGGCTCCCGGTGACGTTAGCCGTCGACCGCGGGGGGATCGTAGGCGCCGACGGCGCGACGCATTCGGGCCAGTTCGCGTTGTCATACCTGAGGCACATCCCCAACCTAATCCTTATGGAACCCGCGAGCTCTGGCGAGCTGGAAGGGATGCTCCGCGGCGCGATCGAGTGGGGGAAACCGGCTGCTATTGTGTACCCGAAGGCGCGTAGCGACTGCCGTCCGGGACATGAGAGATGTGAACCCATCGAGCTTGGCAAAGCGCACGTGCTTAGCGGGGGAGACGACGTGGCGCTCATCGCCGTCGGATCCATGGTACAGACCGCTCGAGAGGCGGCGAAGAAGATCTCAAAGGGCGGAATCCGCTCCACGGTCATCAATGCGCGATTCGTCAAACCGCTCGACGCCGAAACGATCGTCTCTGCGGCGCAGCGTACCGGCCGCATCGTAACACTCGAGGAAAATGCGTTGCAGGGTGGCTTCGGGAGCGCGGTCCTCGAGCTCATGGCGGAGAAGGGACTCTCGGGCGTGGCGGTCTTGTGCATTGGGATCGGAGATGCGTACGTGGAACAGGGCAGCCGGGATGAGATCAAGAAGGAGCTCGGGCTTGACGTAGATTCGGTTGCGCGCAGGATTAAAGAATGGTACAAAGAGAATGACAAATGACAAAATTCCCGCCTTACGACCGGCCTCGTCCCAAAGGGATCCCTTCGGGAAAGAGGCCCCTTTGGGGCGGGCAGGCAAATGACAAACCTCATATATTGGGGTTTGGGATTTGGGATTTTCCCCGGTGACCAAGGTCAGGCTCGACAAGCTCCTGGTGGAGCAAGGCTTTTTTCCCACGGGGGAGAAGGCCCGCCGCGCGGTCATGGCGGGGGAGGTGATGGTCGACGGCCGGCGATCGGATAAGCCGGGGAAGACGGTTAGCGGCGATTGCCGAATCGAAGTGTCAAATAGATATCATTACGCGAGTAGGGGAGGGGAGAAGCTAGCGGCGGCGCTGAGCACGTTCGGAATCTCCGTTGCCGGCAAAAAGTGTATGGACCTCGGCGCATCGACCGGGGGATTCACCGATTGCCTTTTGCAGGCTGGCGCCGCCTCGGTGGTCGCCGTCGACGTCGGCCACGGCCAACTGGCCCAACGACTCCGCGACGATCCTCGCGTCGTCATTCTCGATCGCACGAACGCCAGATACCTGACAAAGGGCCATTTGCCGTATGAACCAGAGCTCGTGACGATCGACGTCTCCTTCATATCGCTCGAAAAGGTCATCCCCGCGGCAGTAGCCGTAACTGGCGGGGGAGCGGAACTGGTGGCGCTCGTCAAACCCCAGTTTGAGGCGGGCAGGAAAGACGTGGGGCGTGGGGGCGTGGTCAGGGACAGCCGTGTGCACACGAGAGTGATCTGGAATGCGTGCGAGGTGATCGAGGCAAACGGCCTGCTCGTCCGGGGCATAACGGAATCTCCCCTCCGCGGCCCCGCCGGGAACAAGGAATTTTTCGTCTACGCGGAGAAAACACCATAATTTTTACCACAGAGGCACGGAGGAAACGGGGCGGCTATTTTACAAAGAGTAAAAGAGTGCAAGAGAGGCCAAGCTACCATAGCGGAGACTTTAGCCTGATCTATTCATCCGTGTTAATCCCTCGAAGAGGCCCCGTTGGGGCGTGTCCATCCGTGGTTAGAAATGTTGAAAGTTGGAGTTATGAAAACAGTTGCGCTGGTGGTAAATGTCCTAAAAAAAGACGCTCAAGCCGCGACCGTCGAGCTCATCTCCTTCCTGAAGAAGAAGGGTGTGGCCGTGATCGTCGATCGGGAAACGGCGGAGGCCGTCGCGGATGCCGAAATGGGGCGGGAAGCCGAGGCCCTGAGGGCCGAGGCCGATCTCCTGGTGGCGATAGGCGGGGACGGGACGGTGCTGAAGGCGGCGCGCATGATCGAGGGGACTCGAATCCCTCTCATGGGAATTAATCTCGGCGGGCTCGGTTTCCTCACCGCCACCGCCCTCGGGGGGGCGAAGGGACTCCTGGAAAAAATCCTGTGCGGCGATTACAAGGTGGAAGACAGGTTGCTCCTCACAGTCACTCTCCGAAGGAACGGGTGTGATCTCTTCAGCCACGTTGCACTCAATGACGCCGTGATCTCAATGGGATCGCTTTCCAGGCTGATCACGCTTGAGACGTTTATTGACGACGAGTACCTCGTCACGTATAATTCCGACGGCCTGATCGTATCAAGCCCCACGGGCTCGACCGCCTATTCCCTTTCGGCCGGGGGGCCCCTTGTCACGCCGGATACGGATGCTATAATCGTTGCGCCCATATGCCCCCACATGCTCACGAACAGGCCGCTCGTCATTCCGAGTGGCAAGAGGGTCCGGATCGTGATATCGCCGAGGGCGCGGAACAGCACGCTGACCCTCGACGGCCAGGTCAGGGAAACGTTACAGGGCGGGGATGAGGTTGTCGTGGGGGGCTGCGGCACAAAGCTCAGGCTGGTGGTGTCGTCCGAGAAGGGGTATTTTCAGCTTCTCAGGGAGAAGCTGCACTGGGGAGGCCGCGCGTTTCATGGCTAAGGTTACTATAGAGCGTCAGCGGTGCAAGGGTTGCGGGCTTTGCGTCGATGCATGCCCGCAAGGCGTCATCGTGATGTCGAAATCCATGAACGATAAGGGGGTCCACTTCGCCCAGCCAGCCAAGCTCGAGGACTGCACCGGCTGCGCCCTCTGCGCCACAATGTGCCCCGAGGTAATTATTGAAGTGGAGAAGTGACCAGGATTAAGTATTAAGCCGCCAGCGTGCTTAATCCTTAATCCTTGATCCTGTTATGAAAAAACTAATGTGTGGCAACGAGGCGCTTGCGGAAGCCGCGATCATGGCGGGGTGCCGCTGTTATTTCGGCTATCCGATCACGCCCCAGAACGAGGTCACAAGCTACATGTCTCGCCGCATGCCCGAGGTAGGGGGGCAATTCGTCCAGAGCGAGAGCGAGGTGGCTGCCATCAACATGGTTTTCGGGGCGGCGGTGGTCGGCGCGCGCGCGATCACCTCTTCGTCGAGCCCTGGCATCAGCCTCATGCAGGAGGGGATCTCTTACCTCGCGGGCAACGAGCTGCCGGCTGTCATTGTGAACATCATGCGGGGAGGCCCGGGACTCGGCAACATCGGGCCTAGCCAGGCCGACTATTTCCAGGCCACGCGCGGAGGCGGACACGGCGATTATCATACGCCCGTACTTGCCCCGGCGAGCGTCCAGGAGCTGGTGGACCATATATTCCTGGCGTTTGACATCGCGGACAAGTACCGCAATCCCGTGCTCATTCTCGGAGACGGCGTGCTCGGCCAGATCGTCGAGCCTGTGGAGATCGAGCCCCGGGAGGGGAGCGATCTCCCGAGCAAGGAATGGGCCCTCACCGGTTGCCGCGGCCGCGCTCCGAACAAGAGCAGATCGCTCGTCCTCGGCGAGAACGAGCTCCTCAAACACAACTATGCCCTGCAGGAAAAATACCGGAAGATCGAGCAGAATGAGATACGGTATGAAAACGTCGATACGGCTGATGCGGAGATCCTCATGGTAGCGTATGGAACTCCCTCCCGGACGTGTCGCGCCGTGCTCAAGAAATTCCGCGGCGACGGTTACCGGATAGGTCTCTTCAGACCGATCAGCCTCTGGCCGTTTCCCTACAAGGCCCTGGCGGACGCCGCGCGCGCGGCCTGCGTCGTGCTGGTGGTTGAGATGAGCGCAGGACAACTCGTCCAGGACGTGCGACTCGCCATCCATGACGATCGGAAGATCAACTTACTCGGCAAACCAGGCGGCGAGGTGATCCAGACGTCGGAGGTCGAAGCCGAGGTCGAGAAGTTGATTGCGTTACATAATGTGAAGAGGCATTGAGCGAACAAGCTATCGAGTAATGTAGCCCACCCTTTAGGATGGGGAGCTATCGAATGAAAAAAATATTTTCCAGACCTGAAAGTTTAAAGGACGTCGAGTCGCACTACTGCGGCGGCTGCGGCCACGGCATCGTCCACCGCCTGATCGCCGAAGTGATTGATGAGCTCGGCATCCGGGAGAGGATCGTTGGCATCGCCCCCGTGGGATGCGCGGTGCTGGCCTACGACTATTTCAATTTCGACGTGACCGAGGCGGCGCACGGGAGAGCCCCCGCGGTCGCTACGGGGATGAAACGGGCGCGGCCCGACCTGATCATCTTCGCGTACCAGGGAGACGGCGATCTCGCCGCGATCGGGATGGCGGAGATCATACACGCCGCGAACAGGGGAGAGAATATCACGGTCTTTTTCGTGAATAACGGAGTGTATGGCATGACCGGCGGGCAGATGGCGCCGACAACCATGATCGGTCAGAAGACCGAGACGTCCCCACGGGGCAGATCGGTCCAGGGGGAGGGGAGCCCCATCAAGGTCGCGGAGCTCCTTGCGCAATTCGACAGCGTGAAATTCGTCGAACGGTGCACCATCAACAAACCCAAGAACGTCAACAAGGCAAGGATCGCCATCAAGACCGCGCTCCAGATGCAGGTTGAGGGGAAGGGATTTGGTCTTGTGGAGATCCTTTCGCCGTGCCCCACCTACTGGGGCCTGGAACCGCGCGTGGCCATGAAGATGATCGATGACCGGATGACAGACGTCTTCCCCCTCGGCCAGTTCAAGAACATTACCGAGAAAAAATAGCCACTTCACCCGGGCAGGCAAAATCCAAATGAATTATCAATATTGGGATTTGGGATTTGGGATTTGGGATTTTTCCTCGATATTTTACAGGTGAGGAAATGGACCAGGAACGGGTCATCATAGCCGGTTTCGGCGGACAGGGGATCATGTTCATGGGCAAGCTCCTCTGCTACGCCGGCATGATGGAGAAGAAGCACGTGACGTACATGCCATCCTACGGCGCTGAGGTGCGCGGCGGGACGGCCTATTGCAACGTCATAATATCTTCCGAGGAGATCCCCTCGCCGGTCGTGTCGGAGCCGACCACCGCGATCATCATGAACAGTCCCTCTCTCGTGAAGTTCGAGCCGATGGTGGCGAAGAAGGGATTGTTGATCGTCAACACGTCGCTGGTGACGCGGCTTGCGAAGCGCAATGACATCGAGGTGATCCAGGTTGCGGCGACGAACGTAGCCGACCGTCTGGGCAACACCCGCGTGGCGAACATGGTCGCCCTTGGCGCATTTTTGGCCAAGCGCGCCATCGTGGAGCTGCCGACGGTCATGGCCGCCATCCAGGAGATGTTGCCCAGCTACCGCCAGCACCTCGTCGAGGTAAACCGCCAGGCGCTTCTCGAAGGGAAGGCTTACGTCGATTCCCATACCTCGGCGGCGATATGGAGCAAGATCACCCGCGGCTTCGGGTTCGGGTGAAGCTAATTTAACCACGGATGAACACGGATTGGGACGCAGATTTTCCACAAATAGTAAAAGAGAGGAAAGAGTTATTTGCCGCGGATAGACGCGGATTTGAAGAAACAAAGGTTCCATCCACGTCCCAACGGGATCCCTTCGGGAGATTTCACGGATGGACACGGATTTTTTGACCACGAAGTACGCGAAGCGCACAAATAGGGTCAAACCTTTACTCTTTACTAAGCTACCCAGCCGAGACTCATAGCCGAGACTTCAGTCTCGGCGTTTATTTGGCTCGCAGCATCTGGCTAAAAGCATTGAAAAGGTGATATAGACATGACGGAAAAATCAGCGGTTCGGGTGCGGTTTGCGCCGAGCCCAACCGGGCATCTCCACGTTGGCGGCGCAAGGACCGCTCTCTTCAACTGGCTTTTCGCGAGGCACGTAGGCGGCACGTTCATCCTGCGCATCGAGGATACGGACCTCCAGCGCTCCACGAAAGAGTCGATCGACGCCATCATCGACAACGTCCGCTGGCTCGGTCTCGACTGGGACGAGGGGCCGATACTACAGTCGTCGCGGTTTCACCTTTATACCCCCCACGCCGAGCGTCTCGTAAGCTCGGGGAGGGCCTACGTCTCCGAGGAGAAGAAGGGAGCGAAGCCCGCTATCATCCTGAAGCAACCGGAGCGTACAATCGTAGTGAACGATCTGATCCACGGCGAGGTCCGGTTCGCCCCGGAGGTCGTCGGCGACCTCGTCCTCATGAAATCCGACGGCACGCCGACCTACAACTTTGCCTGTGTGATCGACGATGCCGACATGGGCATCACCCACATCATCCGAGGGGACGACCACCTGAGCAACACCCCCAAGCAACTCGTCCTCTACGAGGCCCTCGGCTTACCCGTCCCCCTCTTTGCGCACGTTCCTCTCATCCTGGGGCCCGACGGCGCGCGGCTGAGCAAGCGCCACGGGGCGACCGCAGTCGGCCAATTCCGCGATGATGGGGTACTGCCGGAGGCGCTCGTCAATTTCCTGGCCCTGCTCGGCTGGTCCCCCGGCGACGACCGCGAGATAATGTCGCTCGATCAGCTCATCGCCGCTTTCTCACTTGACCGGGTCAACAAGAAGAGCGCTGTCTTCGACACGAAGAAGCTCGAGTGGCTGAACATGCAGTATTTCAAGAAAAGGACGGCGGAGGAGATTACGCGCATGGCCCTGCCGTACCTCGCGGCGTACGGCGTGGCACCAGGGTCGGTTTCCCCAGCGCGGATGGAGGAGGTGGTCCGCCTCCTCGGAGAGCGGTTCAGGACACTCCGCGACCTCGCTGACAAGTCGCACTACTTCTTCACCGATGCCCCGAAGATCGATCCCAAGGCGTTCCGGAAGCATATCCAGAAAGAGGGCGCGGAGGCCGTGCTTGGAGAGGTCATCGCCCGGCTGGAGCCGCTCCGGGAGTTCGACAAAGAGTCTATCGAACGCGAAATACGCGCCGTCATAGCCGCCCGTGGCGTGAAGCCGGGAGAGGTGATACAACCGGTGCGCGTCGCGGTCAGCGGGCGCATGGAAACCCCAGGAATCTTCGAGACCATGGCGCTTATCGGGAAAGAGAAGGTCCTCGATCGCATTAGGAGAGCGCCGCACGTTACCGTAAGCGACGTAGGGAGTGATGGGGCGCAATGAACGAATCGGCACGCGATAAAGAGAAATGCGGACGCGGCCCTGGAGGGGCTCCCCCGGGCGATTTCATCCGGGAGATCGTCGTGGATGACCTGAGGACGGGGAAGCACGGCGGGCAGGTCGTGACGCGGTTTCCGCCCGAGCCGAACGGTTACCTGCACATCGGCCACGCGAAATCGATCTGCCTCAACTTCGGCATCGCCCTGGAGAACGGAGGGAGGTGCCATCTCCGTTTCGACGACACCAATCCAGTCAAGGAGGAGGTCGAGTACGTCGAGTCGATCATGCGGGACGTCCGCTGGCTCGGCTTCGACTGGGGAAAGCACCTCTACCATGCCTCCGACTATTTCGGGAAGCTCTATGAGTGCGCGGTGCAACTCATACGGCTGGGAAAAGCCTACGTGGACAGCCTGAGCACGGATGAGATGCGGGAATACCGCGGGACTCTCACCATGCCCGGCAAGGAGAGCCCGTTCCGCTCCCGTCCGGTGGAGGAGAGCCTCGATTTATTCGAGCGCATGAAGAGGGGAGAGTTCCCCGACGGCGCGCACGTCCTCAGGGCGAAGATCGACATGGCCTCGCCCAACCTGAACATGCGGGATCCCGTCATCTACCGCATCCGCCACGTGGATCATCAGAGGACGGGGGGCGCATGGTGCATTTATCCGATGTACGATTTCGCGCACTGCCTGTCGGATTCGATTGAGGGGATCACGCACTCCATCTGCACTCTCGAGTTCGAGGACCATAGACCGCTCTACGATTGGTTCCTCCAGGCGGTTCCCGTAGAGCACCACCCCCAGCAGATCGAGTTCGCCCGGCTCAATCTCAGCCACACGGTGCTTAGCAAGCGGAAGCTTTTGGAATTGGTGGAGGGGAAATACGTCTCCGGCTGGGACGATCCAAGGATGCCCACCCTGTCGGGACTTCGCAGGCGCGGTTATACACCGGAGGCGATCAGGGATTTCTGCGACCGGATCGGCGTGGCGAAGACCGACAGCCAGGTTGACATAGCGCTCCTCGAACACTGCCTGCGTGAAGACCTGAATAAGCGGGCGCTGCGGGTGATGGCGGTGCTCCGGCCCCTTCGCGTGGTCATCGAGAACTATCCCGAGGATCGTGTGGAGGAACTCGATGCGGTCAATAACCCCGAGGACCCCTCCGCGGGGACGAGGAAGGTCCCGTTCTCGCGAGTCCTCTACATCGAGCAGGATGACTTTCGCGAACAACCGCCCAAGAAATACCACCGCCTCGCGCCCGGCGCCGAGGTGCGCCTGCGGTACGGCTATCTCATCACCTGCGCGGGATTCACGAAGGACGAAGGGACGGGGGAGGTGACGGAGCTCCGGTGCGCGTACGACCCGGCCACGCGGGGGGGACACGCCCCCGACGGCCGCAAAGTCAGGGGGACGATACACTGGCTTTCGGCGGCGCACGCCCTGTCGGCGGAGGTGCGTCTCTATGACCATCTCTTTACGAAATCGAATCCGGCGGAGGTGGCTGATGGAAAGGATTACAAGGCATGTCTGAACCCGGCCTCGCGCGAGGTGGTCGCCGGCTGCTTCGTCGAATCGGGCGCGGCCGACGCCCCTCCGGGCGCGCAGTTCCAGTTCGAGCGGCAGGGATATTTCTGTGTCGATCCGGATTCCTCGCCGGAACACCCCGTCTTCAACCGTACCGTGGCACTCCGCGACACATGGGGCAAGATCGAAAAGGCGCAGCAGTGATTGATTTTGCCACAGATTTTCACAGATTGTTACGGATATTCACAGATATTACAGGGAGCAGGGAAGCACCGGGGTCCGAATGTTCCTCGGTATTCCTGCGCCTGATTACTCTGATTTTCTCTGATAGTCAGGATAATCAGGTGATCGAGAAATATCTTTAGCTTACGGCTTAAAGCTTACTGCGGGTGCTTTTTGCCACGGATTTTTGCGGAGAATTAGCCGAAGATTATTTTCAACCACGGATGAACGTGGAGAATCAGCCGCAGATAGACGCGGATTTTTAATCGAGGCGGATAGAGAGGATATGGTGTCCGGCCCTGAAGTTTCCTGAATAAAGAAAGAAGGTTCCCATCATAAAAATTCCATCATGAATATTAGAATATCTCTTGATGAAACGGTATCGTACTTCAAGTACATTGACCGGAGTACATCTTTAACGGAGGGTTATTGGCAGGGGCTTCAAAATCGCTATTTTCGTGGCATTACTTCTTTGTCTGATTGATAATTCGGCGATTGCTATGCGATGTGGCTCTGATTTAGTTTCGGTCGGTGATTCTCGAACAAAGCTCTTGAGTACGTGCGGGCCTCCGACTCAGTCCCGTTCTTGGCGTGTAAAAGAAGACAGCAAAATTTACCTCAGGGAAGAATGGACATATAATCATGGGCCAGATAATTTAATGGATATTGTTATCCTCAAGGATGGGGTTATAGTAGAGATTCAAACTGGGGGACGTGGCTGGTAGGCGTAATTCAGCGATGTGGCCCAAGGCCATCAGGGTTCCCAATGTTGAGTGATAAAAAATTACCGCGGCGGATAAACAACTCTGTCAATAGTCGAGGTCTGACCCTGAACTGTCTTGAAAACTTAATCCTCAATCCTGCCCTGTTGGGATTTGGGATTTGGGATTTTTCCTAATGTGCCTTCCCAACATCATCACCCTCATCCGCATTCTGCTTGTGCCCTGTTTCGTGGCGCTGCTCCTGCGCTATCGGGATAGCGGAACGGAGTTGTTCCGGTGTGGGACGCTTGTCGCCTTCGCGGTCGCCGCCTCAAGCGATGCGCTTGACGGTCTCATCGCGCGGCGCACGGCCCAAAAGTCGGTCTTGGGAGCGTTCCTCGATCCGGCGGCCGATAAGCTGCTCCTGAATACGGCGGTGATCGCGCTGAGCTTACCCATGGGACATCTCGCGCGGTTTCCGGTCTGGTTCCCCGTCCTTGTCATCAGCCGCGATCTTGTCATCGTGCTCGGCTCTCTCCTGATCCAGATGATCAGCGGTAAGATGACGCCAACCCCGAGCGTCAC
>CAYWRA010000075.1:0-13909 GCA_964460305.1 uncultured bacterium | reverse complement strand
CAACCGGCACTTGTTACCATGCTTCAAAAAATGCTCACAGCGCAATTCCCTCGCTACCTGTTTGGGGTTGACATGGGGGCAAAGACGGGATACTATGGTGCGCTTCATCATTGGAAAGCAGTCCCGTGATGGAGCATTTTTCGTATATACCCAAGTATAAAGGATGGCAACGGATGACCGGAGACGCATTCGATAGGATTATGGGCCAGTACCTCGTCCCGCTTGCTGAGATGCAGGGAGGGCCGAGGGATGCCGTTTATTTTCTGAGGAAGGACAACAGCTTCGTATTCGCGCAGGGGCACTGCCATCCCAGAGACGGAGTTTACTGCAAGATCATCTACTACCCACAGAAAGACGGTTGGATGAACATCCACGGCCGCCGGTATGGGACCACCATCAAAAGGATGGTTGACGGCAAGCTCGAACTCATCCCCCACGATCAGCAGTTGAAGAAACAATTTGAGGTCGATCCGAGGCTGGATCCGCGCAAAAAGCTCCCCTGCTGGGCCGAGTATCACATCGAGCTCCCGTTGAGCGAATTCGTCGGTTTTTTCGATCACCGCGCATCGCTCAGGAAAGCGCGGGAAATATATCCCCAGGTTGCTGACGCGGTGTCGAAAGCGAGCGACATCCTTGAGGTGCCCGTCGAACAACTCGGCTGCACCGGCTCCCTCTCATATGGTAAACTGGAGGAGCCCGTGGACGACATCGATCTATGCATCTATGGGACAATCGAGCAAAACAAACGGGTAATCGCAAAGATACTGGAGCTCACGAAAGATCCCAGGAGAAGGGTCGTGGAGTTCGGCAAGTTCTGGCCGATGCGGTTTTATCACCGGGACTTCATGATCTGCCCCTTCTTCGAGTACCTCGATCCCAATGAAATCCCTCTCAGGGAGATGAATGTGGAGGTGCTTCAAGAGAACGTGAACGCGACCGGTCGCGTCAAGGATGATACACATGGCATCTACATGCCGGTCATACTCGGCCTCGATCAGGTGACGATCGGCGGCGTGCCGCATGAAGATCTCGCCCTCATCATCTACGACGGGTCGCTGAGGGGTGAGTACTACCGCGGCGACAACCTTACGTTTGACGGCGCGCGTTTGATCCGCGTGAGGGAGCGGGGGGCCGTTTTCCAGGCCCTTCTGGTGACGGTCAGTCCCCAGATCAGAAAAGACGTTCCATGTCATTTGAATGCCAGGTAGGGAGACGGGGTATGATTGTCATGGAAGAAAGATTCTTCGACACGATCAAGCGGTACATGCTACCCATCGGCGAGTCGGAGCGCGTGATCGACTCGACCTACTTCCTGCGCAGGGACCTGAGCCTTGCGTTCGCCCAGGGCTATTGTCATCCGGCGGGCGGATTTTACGGGAAACTGATCAACTACCCCGACCCTCGCGGCGCGCTTGATATTTTCGGTCGCCGCTACTCGAACACCAACAAGCGGGTCGTGGACGGCCGCCTCGAGCTCATCCCCATAGACGAACAGCTCAAACTCAACTATCTCGCCGAACCGGCCTTGATGAAGGAGAAAGGCCTGCCGCTCTTCGCCGACCACCATGCCCGGTTCAACTTCGCCGACTGCATGGGATTTTTCGAGCACCGCCGGTCTCTCAGGGTGGCAATGGAGATGTATCCCTGGCTTCATCCCACGATCCAGAAGATCAGCGGCTTCATCGGTCTGGGGCCCGGCACCCTCGGCGTCACCGGTTCCCTCGCCTATGGACGGATGGATGAGGGCGAGGAAGACGTCGATCTCACGATCCACGGGAGCGTGGAGGAACACTGGCGGGTGATCGGGAAAATTACCGAGTGGGTCAAAGACCCAGCGCACAGGGTCGTCGAGTTCGGGAAATTCTGGCCGATGCGGTTTTACTATGAGGGCACCCTCGTATGCCCATTTTTTATCTACGGCCGGGAAGACGAGATCCCTCTCGCCGACTTCACCATGGATCTCGTGAAATCCGATGTTCTCTTCCGCGGGCGGGTGTGCGACGACCGTCACTCGATATATCTCCCCATGGTGCTGGGATTGGAAGGGGTGAATCTCGACGGCCTGAAGGAGGGAAGGCTCCCTCTGATCGTCTACGACAGTTCCGTGAGGGGGGAGTACCGGAACGGCGAATGGCTTGAGGGACGCGCCAGGCTTGTGAACGTGCGGAAACCGAATGAGGAGTTCCGCGCGCTCCTGGCAACCAACAGTACCGCTATCACAAAGAGTGATCGCGGTTAGCGAACGGGGGGCGCTTACGGCCTTGTGGCCTCGGCGCGAGCGAGGTGTGAATGGAGTGCCGATGGACAATCCGAGAGAGAGGATAGAAGAAATGTACCCAGCTTTCTGGAAGACAATGGAAGAGTACATTGCCCCCATGGAGCGGCGCGATCGTGGTATGTGGGATTCTACCTACTTCATGCGCCGTTATGACAGCCTGGTATTCTGCGATGGTTAATGTCATCCCAAGGGGTCTCTCTATGGCAAGATCATCTACTATCCCCAGGAGAAGGGGGGGGTGACGATCCATGGGCGGCCGTACGAGTGTCTGACCAAGAGGCTCGTCGACGACGAAATGGTGTACATCTCCCACCCCGCGCAGATCGCGCGGCAATGCGAGCTGGACCCGAGCCTGGATAAAGCGCGTCCTCCCTACGCCAGGTACGAGCTCGAGTTCCCCATGGAGCAGTTCGTCGGCTACTTCGATTGCAGGAAGTCGCTCCGCAAGAGCATGGAGCGCTACCCCTCCATAGCGCGGTCCGCGAAGCAGGTATCGGAGGTGCTCGACATCCCCGTCGATCGCCTCGGCGTCACCGGTTCGCTGGCCTACGGCGTCTACGATCCCAACGATGAGGATTTCGACGTGGTGTTCTTCGGGACGGTCGAGGAGAACAGGCGGGTCGTCGATAGTATATATACCATCACCCGCGACCCGGCGCGGCAGGTGATCGAGTACAACAAACTCTGGCCGATGCGATTCCACCACCGGGGCGTCCTAGTCTGCCCGTTCTTCGTCTACACGGACTGGAACCAGGTTCCGCTGAAGGAATTCACCATGGAGGTGCTCAAGGATAAGGTTTGCGCGACGGGCAGGGTCTGTGACGACACGCACGCCATCTACATGCCCGCGATCGTCCAGTTGGACAACGTCACCATCGATCGCCAAAAGTGCGCGCCGCTCCCCCTCATCATTTACGATGGGGCCCTCCGCGGCGATTTCAGGAACGGGGATGAACTGAGCTGCACCGGCATGCTCGTGCGAGTCACGCAGGGGCGTGAGGAATTTGATGCCCTGCTCGCCAATCTCTACAACCAGTTGACGAAGACCTCGCCGTCGTACTGAGCATCACCCTTCTGCTCCTCCGGTCAGCCTGCGACGATGCGGATAATAGCTCGTACTTTCGCGTTCGTAATCCAGCCTGCCCGATCGGCCTGAATCACCTTGCTCCCGTCGTGCAATCTGGTAAAATTCCCCCTGTGGCACCAAAAAGGAGGAAAACGTGAAACATACTTGTGCGCTATCGGCGATCGGTATAGTCCTGGCTGGCATCTTATGCGTCGGCATCGGATTTGCCGCTGAGGAAGCGGATACGCCCGGCCCAGCCTCCGTAGAACCGGGAAGCGGGGAAAAGGAAACACCCGCCGCCGCCTCGCCGACGGCCGAACAGAAGGATAAATCTACAGCGGTCAAACCTTACTCGCAGGAAGCTGGAGATAAGCTCAAAAGGGCGGCGACGAATCTGGTCCGTTCCGGCACTGAGTTCTACGCGCAGCCGATGGAGGCCAAAAGGCAGAGCGGCAAAGCAATCTCGATGATCTGGCCCGGCATGGGAGAGGCCTGTGGCATGTTCCTTACCCGTCTCTTCGGCGGATGCATCGAGGGAGCCACATTCGCCGTCCCCTTCCCCAACGGCTGGAAACCGCTGCTGGACGAATGATCCCCGGCGCTTGAATTCCCTCCACCCGGAAACGCCACGGAGAAGCAATTTTTCACAAAGAGTAAAAGAGACAAGAGCTTATGCTTTTCTCTTTCGTTCTTCGCGAGAAGCGGCTCTCTTTGTTTTTGAAATTAATGTCCGAAGCCTCGGCCACGGCAGAGGCCCAGACCTCGACTATCGATAGAATGAAATTGAACGGAACCGTGCGGCTGAAGTCAAATCTTCAACCCGGATGTTTGCGCGGTGGGGCCGCACCCCTATAATACAATGAAGGCTCTACTGGATAACGTCTCCATCGTCCTCGTCGGAATCCGCAACCCCGGCAACATAGGGTCGGCCGCCCGCGCGATGAAGAACATGGGCGTGACCCGCCTCGTCCTGGTGAATCCCGCCCCTTACGATATTCCCGAGGTGTATAATCTGGCTTGGGGCGCCGAAGAGGTGGTCCGGAATGCGCGCGTGTGCAAAACCCTTGATGAGGCCCTGGGAGATTGCGGCCTCGTGGTCGGAGCGACGCGCCGGAAGGGACGGAGGAGGAGGCCGATAGCTCCCCTGCGCACCGTGATATCGAAGATCGGCGCCGCGACGATGAGCAACCAGGTCGCCATACTTTTCGGGCGCGAGGACAAGGGGCTGAGCAACGAGGAGCTTGCACACTGCCAGCTCGCCCTCAGCATACCCACCTCGCGGAAGATGCCTTCGCTAAACGTAGCCCAGGCCGTGATGGTCGTCTGCTACGAACTCTTCGGATATGCAATCGACTCTCAAGAAGCGCCCGCCCCAGCGCTAGTTCCACAGGCCGAGCTATGGAAACTCTATTCACGCCTGGAGAAGGCGCTCGCCGCCATCGGTTACGGCGACCGGGGCAGCAGGAAAGTGCTCGCGAGCGTCATGAGGACTCTACGGCGCATCCTCGGGAGGAGCGGCATTGCCGATGACGAGCTCCGGGCGCTCCACGGCATCTGTCACCAGGTAGAGCTGTTTGTGGGCAAACAGCCATAACCTGGATCGTTCATAAACGAAAAATAAATAACCGCGGATTCTGCCGCAAGGAATTAAAGGGTCTTTCTCCATCAATGCAATCTCCCGAAGGGATCCCGTTGGGACGTGGATAGAAACGTTGCAAATGGAAGTATCGCATCGGCGGTTAGTAAATGGATCGGGTTAGCGAGCTAACAATGAAATTCGGATTCGTAGCCATCATCGGAAAACCCAACGTAGGCAAGTCAACGCTGCTCAACAAGCTCGTGGGGCAGAAGCTCGCCATCGTCACTTCCAAGCCACAGACGACGCGCGATCCGATACGCGGGATCCTGACGACTCCCGATGCGCAGATCGTGTTCATAGACACGCCCGGCCTTCACGTACCGCGCGATTTTCTTGGCAGATACATGGTGCGGTGCGCCCGGCGCTCATTCGGAGAGGCCGATCTCGTCTACCTGATGGTCGCGCCGGGGGAGATGGGAGACGAGGACCGTGAGGCGATAGCGCTCCTCGGCGCTTGCAAGGCCCCCATCTATCTACTCATCAACAAGGTGGATGCAGTGCCGAAGCACGAAATCCTTCCCACAATCGAGGCATACCGGCAGCTCCTCGCCTTTAAGGAAATCATTCCTGTCTCGGCGCTAAAGGGAGAGAACATGGAGCTCCTGATGGCGAAAACGATCGAGCAGTTGCCTGAGGGAGAAAAGATCTTCCCCGACGACCTCCTCTCCGACCAGCCGACCCGTTTCGCGGTGGGCGAGCTGATCAGGGAAAAGGTCTTCAGCTTCGTCCACCAGGAGATTCCCTATGGCACGGCGGTGCGGATGGAGGGGATGGAGGAGCGGGGCGACGGCATGGTCGTCGTCAGCGCCACGATCATCGCCGAGCGCGAGTCTCATAAAGGCATCCTCGTCGGCAGCGGTGGGAGCATGATCAAGCGGATCGGAAGCGCCGCACGGCGTGAAATAGAGGCGTTTCTCGGCAAAAAAATATTCCTGGACCTCCGGGTAAAGATCATCAAGGATTGGAAAAAGGACGAACTCCACATCAGGAAGCTCGGGTACGATCTGTGACACGGGGAAACGACGCGCTGCCGCGGATCTATGGCGCGCTCTTCAAAACGTTCGGGCCACAGCACTGGTGGCCTGGGGAGACCCCCTTCGAGGTAATCGTTGGCGCCATCCTGACGCAGAACACGGCTTGGGGCAACGTCGAGCTGGCGATCGCAAACCTCAAGGCGGCCAAGCTCCTTTCGGTTGCGGAGCTCACGCGCGCCCCCGGGCGGAGGATCGCGCGACTGGTAAGGCCCTCGGGTTATTTCAACCAGAAGGCCATCAAGCTCAAGGCGTTCACCGACTTTCTCCACAACGAGTTTGGCGGGAGCCTGGACCGTATGGCGCACGAGCGCACCCCGGCGCTCCGCCGGAAGCTGCTCGCGGTGCACGGGATCGGCCCGGAGACGGCGGACAGCATTTTACTCTACGCATTCGGCAAGCCGGTTTTCGTCGTGGACGCGTACACGATACGTGTCCTCAGCCGGCACAACCTCATTCCGGAAAACACCCCCTACCACGACGTACAGCGCTTCATCACCGCGCACGTTCCGAAGAGCGTAAGGCTGTACAACGAGTTCCATGCGCTCCTCGTCAGGCTCGGGAAGGATTTCTGTCGGAAAACGCCGCGGTGCGACGCCTGCCCGCTGAGACGATTCCTGAACCGCGGAGAGAGGAAAGATAGCGTTGTTTGCCACAGATTCGCACGGATTAACACAGATGGCCGCAGCGGGCAAACAGCCTGAAGCCACGGATAAGGATTAAGCAACAAGCAGATGCATTTGTGCTTTGTGAGAGCTTAATCCTTACCACTGTTCTCATTGGGGTTTGGGATTTACCCGCCGTCAGGCAGGTCTGGGATTTCCCACCTTCACAGGCGGGCGAACGCCGGCTTGATCACCTTGTAAATAACGTCGCAGCGCTCGTCGTAGTGGATGAAGGCGCTCTTCATGGCGTTTAGCGCGAGGATTTCGAGGTCGCGTATGGTGAGATCGTACGCGCGGACCGCGATGTCCAGTTCTTTGCTCATCGAGGTGTCGCTCATCAATCGGTTGTCGGTGTTTAGCGTGACGCGGAAGCGGTTCGTGTAGAAGAGCCGGAACGGGTGCACGGCGAAGCTCTCCGCCGCGGCGGTATGGATGTTGCTGCTCAGGCAACACTCCAGCGGGATGCGCTTATCCAGCACGTACTGCGCGAGCGTCCCCATACCGGTCACGCGCCCATCCTCTATGACGAAATCATCCACGAGGCGCGTCCCGTGCCCGATGCGGTGCGCGCCGCACCACTGGAGCGCCTGCCAAATCGATTGCGAGCCGAATGCCTCTCCCGCATGGATGGTGATGTTGAAATTTTCACGCTGGCAGTAGTGGAACGCGTCGATGTACTTCTTGGCTGGGTAGCCCGCCTCATCGCCGGCGAGGTCGAACGCGACGACGCCCTTGTCCCGATACTTCACGGCGAGTTCCGCCATCGGTATCGCCCAGTCCGTGCCGCGCATGGAGCAGACGATCAAGCCGAATGACATCCCCGTCTCCTTCGCGCCCTGGCGGAGTCCACGCAACACCGCCTCCATGATCTCGTCGTGCATCAACCCCTTTTCCGTATGGAAGAACGGCGCAAACCGCGTCTCGACGTAGACGACGTTGTCCGCTTTAAGATCGAGCATCGATTCATAGGCCACGCGTTCGAGCGCCTCCTCGGTCTGGAGGACGGCATAGATCACCTTGAACGTCTCGAGATAAAGCCTGAGGTCTCCCTGGTTCGCGCCGCGATGAAACCAATCAAGGAGCTCTTTGGGATCTTCGGAGGGGAGTTGACAGCGCTCTTTCTTCGCCAGCTCGATCACCGTATCAATCCGCAGGCCGCCGTCGAGATGGTCGTGCAAAAGCACTTTGGGTAACTTCTTGATCGTATCGAAGGTGGGCAGCATCGCCCTTGTCCTGGTCGAGTTTCGGTGATTATATCAGAAAGCTCGCGGCGGCCGCGAGCGATATTTTTCCCCAATTCGGTAAAGCGAGACCACAGAGAGCACAGAGAAATAACCCCAAGCTTTTTTAACCGCGCCCCGAAGGGATCCCTTAGCCCCGCACCGACTAGTCTGGTGCGGAATGTGACTATCTTGATTAACTATTTGCGCTACAGTAAATACTTATCGGCCGATCAAAGTTGATGAATAGATCAGGCTAATGCATGTGGCATGTCATTCCGGCGGAAGCCGGAATCCAGTTCTGTGCTCTTTGACGCTGGACAATTGTTGTCCACTTCCCCTTTCTCTCTTTTACTCTTTGTGAGAATCCGGTCTCTTTGTGATAGGCCGCGATGCCGGAGCCGACTCGACGAAGGCGCCCTGTCTCTCCCAGTCGCCATACATGGGATTGGGTAGGATCACCAGGTCCTTGCCGAAACGGTCCTTCACGTCCTTGAAACTCAACTTGTCGCAGTCATAGAGGTCGTGTGTCTGATCGCCTAGCAGCATCAGGATCTTGAGCGCCGGCAGGCGCGCTCCAACTGGCAGGGTCTTCAGGCTTCCCCGCTCCACGTCAGCCCGACGCGCAGCCTTCGATCGGTCCCCCTTATAAGATCCTTCACGGAAGATGCATGCATCATAGGCAAACCCCAGATCATCGAGGTTCTTGAGCGTGGCCTTTTTAACGTCCCCGTCCCGGTTGGTGATGATGATCACCTTACCGCCGCATTCCCTGGCCGCCGCGCAGAATTCCCTGGCGCCGGGAAGGGCGGTGGCTTTACTTTTGTTACACCAGTCGTCCCATGCCTCGCCCGAGTAGCCGGTCCCTTTTATCTGGAGCGCCGCCTGAAACTCCACGTTGCTGAGGATCGTTTCATCCACATCCAGCACCACGCACCAGGCGCCCGGCTTTTCCCCGCGCGAGAGGTCGCGCATCCTCCTCCCCGCATCGCAGTAGGCTTGCTGGACGCAACAGTTGTAGGCGTCCGACGACTTCACCCATAAGATGTCGTTGCTCAGCTTTATCCGCGCCGCGGACACGGTCCCTGTCGGCGCGCAGAGCGCCACCGCCAGCAGCGCTGCGAAAACCATGCCGATCCTTTTCATCTTTCCTTCCTCGCTTGTGTTGCAGTTTCAGATACAGTAGCGTACTCTCCCCAAAATGCAAGCGAAAAGCCCACAACGCTGAATCCACCACGTAGACACGGAGATAACAGAGAAAGCAATTCAACTGTTTCACAAAGAGTAAAAGAGAGAAAGAGATACGGGGACAGATATAGTGTGGCGCTTGTTTTTTGTTCCGCCCTCTCTTTTACTCTTTGTGAAAAAATCGCTTTCCTTTCCCGAAGGGACCCCCTTGGGGGCGTGCAATCTCCCGAAGGGATCCCGTTGGGACATGGATAAAAACGCTATCGAGCTTTGGGATTTTGGGTTTGGGGTTTGGGATTTCCCCGACCGATCTCCTCCTTCACTTTTCAACCCGAATGCACTATCATCATATACGGCACAGGCGGGGGGCGCCGCGTGCGTCCCATGGGAGGATACCGGTGAAAAAGATCATGCTCTCGCCTTCGGCGCTCAACCTTTTTGAGGATTGCCCGCGCTGTTTCTGGCTAGAAAAACGGGAAAGGATACGGAGGCCGCGCGGCATCTTCCCATCCCTGCCGGGAGGGATGGACCTGGCGATCAAGGCGTACTTTGACGGGTACCGGGCCAAGGATGCGCTTCCCCCCGAGCTGCAGGGCCGGGTGCGAGGCAAATTGTTCGGCGACATGAAGCTGCTCGAGGTCTGGCGAAGCTGGAAGCTGACCGACCTCCGTTACGATGACAATTCGCTAAACGCCGTCCTCTCCGGCGCCCTGGACGATTGCCTGGTCGATAACGGCCTCTATATCCCTCTCGACTACAAAACCCGCGGCTTCGAGCTGAAGGAGGATTCAACCGGGTATTACCAGACCCAGCTCAACTGCTACTGCCTGATGCTGGAATCGAGCGGCTTCCAGACAACCGGGATCGCCTACCTCGTATATTACTGGCCAAAGGAGGTTGGGGAAAACGGCATGGTGCGTTTTCACGTGCAGCCGATGGAAGTCAAAACGGACGGCGCCGATGCTAAGCGGTTATTCGAGGAAGCCGTGCAACTGCTCGGTTTCGACATTCCACCCCGCCCCTCGGTGGAATGCGAGTACTGCGGCAATATCGAACAGCGGAAAATGCGGGGGCGATTGTAACCGGAATTTTTACTACGAAGCACACGAAGAGATCAGATTCTCACAAAGAGTAAAAGAGAGAAAGAGGTAACTACAGCTAAAAGCTTAAGGTGTAATGTGGATTTTCACCACGAAGTGCACGAAGAAAGACGCAAAGGGCCCCCCCTTTGGGGCGCGTAATCTACTGAAGGGATCCCGTTGGGACGTGGATAAAAACGCTGTCGAGCTTTGGGGTTGGGATTTGGGATTTGGGATTTAAAACATGGAGGTCTCATGGAAATATACAAGAGCTATGAATTCAGGCGTGATGGGCTGGGATGGTGCATCGTCATCCTGAACCTGCTGATGGCCGCGAACTCGACGTTTTATTTCACGGGCGTTCTCGGGGCCGGCTGGCAGGGTTGGCTCGCGATGAACTCGTGCGCGCCGAGCATCTTCATCTTCTCCATCGGCTTTCTCCTCAGGCAGAAAAGCCTGATGGCCGTTGGCGCGGGGCTCATGTTCCGTTACGGGACCCTCGGCCTCTTCGCTTTCGGCTGGCAGGGAATGAATCTTATCCCCCAGGCGGGGCACATACTCATGACGATCGGCGTGATTTACTTTATCGTGAGGATGCTCCGGCTAGGTTCCGGAGGGGAGGTCATCGTCGCCGCGCTGACCGCGCTCGTGATGCTCTACTCGGAGTGGCAATGGGAATGGTTTCGGAGCCGCCCGGAGGTCCTCAAGCATCTCATGGATGGGAGGCTCAATCCGGAAATGTTCCGACCTCCCCCTCACGTCAACACGTGATAGGGCTCCGGCAAAGCCTTGGGCGCGATTTCAAAATGCGCCTACCGTTAACGCGCTCACTCGTTGAGAATCGTAAACGTGGCGCTCGTCAACTGGCTGAACCGGCCGTACCTGGCATTCGTGTACGTGGGTTTGGTCCCCGTTGGGAGAGTCGACACGTACAGAGTGTACTGACCTGCGGCATTGTGGGGGACGGCCATTCTCAACACCGTCTCCGGCCCCCAGCAATTGCGAATCTCCAGCCTATCTTTTACCCTAGCGTGCACTCCCCGCTTCAGCCCCCCCTTCACGGATGACCAGGTATTTCCGTTCCTAACAAACACGAGGTATCCATCCCAGTCCATGTAGGTATCGCTGAAGCTGACCTCCGCCTCGAAGGTGTCTCCCGCTTTATAGCTGCTCTGGTTAAGCCATACCCTCAGGCCCTGGAGGCAGGTGGGCGTCGGGGTCGGTAGGCCAGGCGTAGGCGTGCGTGTTGGCGTCGGGGTTGCGGTGGGCTGGGCAAGCACGTAGAGGACATTGTCGTATGATCCGAAGCACACGGCGTCGGGGATTATAGCTGGCGAAGAATGTATGGCGGCGCTGGTATCATAAATCCATATCAACGATCCCTTTGAATCGATACTGTAGACTTTTGAATCATTTGAGCCCACGTAAACTGTATCGGTGGCACTGAGCGCGGGAGCCGAGTATACGGATGCGCAACGATAGCTCCACAATAACCGGCCATCGGCCTTTAGGTTGTAAAGTTGGGTATCCGTGGATCCTATCCAAACCGAATCCGTGCTTATGGCCGCTGCCATCCCATATTCAATATTCCCCGATGTTTTATAACTCCATCTCAGAGTTCCGGTAGTATCAATGCTGTAGATGGAATAATCATAAGAGCCGACATATACCGCATCGGTGCTTACTGATGGCGAAGCCATGATGTCATCGCCGGTTTTATAGCTCCATACCAGCGAACCCACCGCGTCAAGGCAATAGAGATTATTGTCCGGCGAGCCTATATACACGGTATCCAATGCGCCCAACGCCGGTGACGAATGGAGGTGGGCGCTTGCATTGACTCTATAGCTCCATGAAATCTGACCGTCGTGCTGGAAGCAGTAGAGACGACCATCATCAATCCCGATCCATAAGGCTTTGTCGTTTACCGCCGCTGAAGATCCATAGTCGACGTCGCCGCCGGTTAGATAGCTCCATGACAAGGCGCCGGTTGTGAAAAAGCAGTACAAATGGTGGTCGTAGTCTCCTATATATACCTTATCGGCGAAACAGGCGGCGGACGAGTAGATTCTCTCACTCATACAATAACTCCAACTCAAAGATCCTCTTGAGTCAATGCGATAAAAGCGGTTCTCATATTGTCCATAGGTAGAACCATCGTCCGTCCCTATGTATGTTGCGCCATCAACATCCACAACGGGTGAAGAACGTATATTACTGAAGACCCTATAGCTCCATTTAAGTACGTATTTTGACGGACCGGAAAATTGGCTCTTTCCCGTGCGCTGTGCATCGTGATGGAACATCGGCCAGATATGCGGGACAGGAGTGGGGATTTGCGCGATGCGATAAAGCATGTCATCTCTCGATCCTACGTAAACTGTATCAGTACCTATCGCGGGCGAGGAATCTATAAACTCCCCGGTCTGATAGCTCCAGACAAGAACCCCGGTAGAATTAATGCCATAGAGGTTATTATCCCCAGAGCCGACGTATGCGATTCCATCCGCACCTATCGCAGGAGAGGAAAACACATCGCCAGATGTTAGATAACTCCAGGCAAGGATCCCCTTTGACGTGATGTTGTAGAGGTTGTCATCCTCCGAGCCGACGTACACCGTGTCGGTGCTTATCGCGGGCGAGGAAGATATGGATTCCCCGGCCTGATAACTCCAGATAAGAATCCCATCTGAAGCGATACCGTAAAGGCTCCCATCGTCCGAGCCTACGTATACCATTCCATCCGAACCTATCGCGGGAGAAGAAAACACGTCGCCAGAGGTTAGATAGCTCCAGGCAAAGGTGCCATCTGAAGTTATGCCGTAGAGGTTGTCATCATCCGAGCCGATGTATACCGTGTAAGTACCTATCGCCGGCGAGGACCTTATGCCCCCCCCGCTTTGGTAGCTCCAGATAAGGACGTCCATTGAAGTGATACTGTAGAGCACGCTATCCCCAGAGCCAACGCATACCACTCCATCTGAGCCTATTGTCGGAGAAGAAACTACGTCGCCGGAGGTTAGATAACTCCAGGCAAGGTAGCCCTTTGAAGTAATACTGTAAAGGTTATTATCATCCGAGCCGACGTAAACCGTGTCAGAGCCTATCGCGGGCGAGGAAAACATGGGCTCACCGGCTTGATAACTCCAGACAATGATTCCATTCGAAGTTATGCCGTAAAGGTTGGCGTCCCCCGAGCCGAAATATACCATCCCATCCGAACCTATCGCGGGAGAAGAAGCTATGTCATCTCCGGCTTGGTAGGTCCATGCCAGGGTCGGATCGGAAGGGCCGTTATAGAAGCTCTTACCCGTGTGCTGGGCCTCATGGCGAAACATCGGCCACTGATCAACCTGGGAGTGGCCGATCCCGGTCCATGATAGCAATACTAACACGGCAAGCGCCGACGCGAGTATCATTCCCCTGCGAGAACCAGACGATACAATCCCCTCTCCCGCTCTTTTCATAATAGGTCTCCGGACAGCATTGCAATACCAACCTTTATGCACACTACCACCACAGTATTGTACCCCAATAGCAAACCTTGCGTCCAAATAATTTACCCTGTTTTATCTTGATGATGAACACAAAAGTGTGGACCGGCCTCCTTCCCCGTACACGCAACCTTAAGGGTGCGCTACGGTTGGGGGACATTATTCACGAAAGTAAATACTATTATTTACATCTTTGTAATGGGACAGTTATGGGGTGTATAGGCACACAATTGAGGTGATGTGATTTTT
>CAYWRA010000074.1:0-14244 GCA_964460305.1 uncultured bacterium | reverse complement strand
GTGCTACAATGAGTTGAGGATGTCCACTCTTTTTTTCATGAATAATTCAGGCTAAACTCTCATTTGCTTTAGATGCTACTTGTTGTATCATCTAACTCTGCGCTTTTGGCTTTCGGCTTTTACTAATAGGCCGTTTTTGCGGTGGGTGTAGCTCAGTCTGGTTAGAGCACCTGGCTGTGGCCCAGGGGGCCGGGGGTTCAAATCCCCTCATCCACCCCAGTTTTTCGGGCGATACTATTTCGCCGGTTTCCGAGCATCGCTAGTGTGTGATATTTGACATGTGAGCCCCCATTTCGATAGAATTGCGCCCACGTTGAAGTAAAGCCGCAGAAATCCGCGCTACCTGCCACGCTGCTCCGCCTTTCATGAGGAAGGGCGTCCTTCAACTATACTGAACCATAACGCAAATGGACTATCTTGGCATCCGCTTTACGCTCGGGATCGACCCGCTCTCCGGGTTTTTCCTCGGAGTGATCTTTCTTATCACGCTGCCGGCAATGGTGTATGCAATCGGCTATCTCAAGGGCCGCTACCCCGCGGGGCAGCAGGCATTCGGCTGGGCCGCGTGCGCCGCGTTTATCGCCTCCATGTCGCTCGTGGTGACGGTGAGGGATGCATTCGCGTTCCTGATCGTGTGGGAGTGCATGTCACTCGCGTCGTATTTCCTGGTGACGTTCGATGGCGCCGAGGGCAAATCGGTGCGCGCGGGCACGATCTACATCGTCATGACCCATCTCGGGACCGCATGCATCACCGTCGCGATCCTGATGATTTATCGCCACGCCCACTCTTTCGATTTCGCCGCGCTCAAGAATGCATGCATCGCTATGCCGTCGCGCGAGCGGGGCGCCGCCTTTCTCTTTTTCCTCATCGGGTTCGGAACCAAGGCAGGTATCGTCCCCTTCCACGTATGGCTCCCCGATGCACACCCCCAGGCCCCGAGCCATGTCTCAAGCGTCATGTCGGGAGTGATGATCAAGACCGCCGTCTACGGGATGCTGCGGTTTATCATTGGCATCTTGGGAATACGGGATGCCTGGTGGGGTGGGTTGGTCCTCGCGCTCGCAACCGTCTCGTGTTTGGTGGGGGTCACGTACGCCCTTATGGAGCACGATTTGAAAAGGCTGCTCGCCTACTCTAGCGTCGAGAACATTGGGGTCATCCTGCTCGGGGTTGGGGCATCCATGCTTTTCGCGGCGCGGGGCATGCCGGTCCTCGCGGTCTTTGCCCTTGTCGCGGGGCTCTATCACCTCGTTAATCACGCGATATTCAAAGGGCTGCTTTTCCTCTGCGCGGGCTCGGTCCACGAGGCGGTCGGAACCCGCAACATGGAGAAGCTCGGCGGCCTAATCCGTCCGATGCCGTGGACTTCAGCCTGTTTCCTCGCGGGCGCGCTCGCCCTATCGGCGATCCCCCCCTTGAACGGGTTTGTGAGCGAGTGGCTTACTCTCCAGGCGCTGTTCCTCGGCGCACTCGGGAGCGGCGGCGGATACGCGGTTAGCTTGAGCCTTTGCGCTGCGCTCCTCGCGCTGACGGGGGGTCTGGCTGCCGCGTGTTTTGTGAAGGCGTTCGGGATCAGCTTCCTCGGGATGCCGCGGAGTGCCAAAGCCGAGGGGACGCACGAAGCCGCGCCGGTCATGATAGCGCCGATGGTTTTCCTGGCTGCGCTGACGGCGGTCTTCGGCCTCGCCGCCGCGCCGATCGTCAGGGCCCTCACCGGTATTGCCGGCTGCGCCACGGGCATCGGCACTGAGGGCATGAGTTTTTCGCTAAACAATTTCGCCCTGGCCGCGCCGGGCGCCGACCGGGTATTCCTTTCCCCCCCGCTTGTGGCGCTAGTCCTCGTCGCCGTTGCCGTGATCGCGTTTCAGTGCGTCCGCCTCTACTTCGGGCCTGGGCGGACGCGGTCCGGCGAGACGTGGGGTTGCGGATACTACGCCCTCGATTGCCGGACCGAGTACACCGCGACCGGGTTTGCGATGCCGTTCCGGCGGGCGTTTGATTTCTTCCTGCTTCCATACATCAGGAAAGAGAAGGTCATGGATTCAGCCTATCACCTGCGATCCGTGAAGTTTGCCGTACACACCACGCCCGTGTTCCTGCGTTACGCCTACGAGCCGCTTGTAAATTTGGCATTCAGGGCCGCCCGGCAAGTGCGGAAGATGCAGCCCGGGAGCATCCATCTCTACCTTACGTACATATTCATCACCATTGTCTGTCTCATCGTCTTTGCGAACAGGTTTTGACATGTACGCCATCGCCATTCTCATCCAGATACTCGTGATCGTCGCGGCAGCGCCGCTTCTCAGCGGTTTCATCCGCAAGGTGAAGAACAATCTCCGGATGCGCCTCGGCGCTCCGCTCCTTCAGCCCTACCGCAATATGAGAAAGCTCATGGAGAAGGGGGAGGTCATTCCATACTGCTCGTCATGGATATTCAAGGCGACGCCGTGGATCGTTCTCGCGGCCACTGTGGCGGCCGCCGTTCCGGTTCCCGTCCTCGGTCACTTATGTGGCCCTTCCGGGCTTGGGGATTTCCTCCTCATCCTCTTCCTGCTCGCGCTCGGTCGTTTTTTCCTTGCCCTTGGGGGGCTGGATGCGGGGAGCGCCTTCGGGGGCATGGGCTCGTCCCGGGAGATGTTCATCTCTAGCCTCGTCGAGCCTGTTGCGCTGCTCGCGATCCTCGCCGTGTCGCTTCCGGCCGGGTCGACGAGCCCGGCCGTGATTGCAGGCGCCGGTGCGCTCCGTCTCTCGTCGCTCTCGGCGGCGCTTGCGTTCTTTGCTGTGACGATCGCAGAGACGTCCCGGATCCCGGTGGACAACCAGGAAACGCACCTCGAGCTGACGATGGTGCACGAGGCCATGCTGATCGAGTATTCGGGGCGCTCGCTCGCCGTTCTCGAACTTGCGGCGCACGTGAAGCAGATGATTTTCTTCCTGCTTCTCGCGAATGTGTTGCTTCCTTGGAATGTTTGGGGCTTTGCGTCCGGAGTCGCCATCGTCGCCGGGAAAGTGATCCTGATCGGGATCGTCATGGCTTTTGTCGAGGTGTCGGTCGCAAAGATGCGCCTTTTCCGGGTCGTGGATTTCCTGAGTTTCTCCATGGTAACGGCGTTCATGGCGGTGGTGCTGGCCGCCGCGGGGATGTAGATGATATGCGCGTGGAACTGTTTCTATACGTAATTCTCATAATGACCTTTGCCATGGTCGGGGCGAAGCGGATCACCGCGCTCGTGAACGGGTTCCGTCTCCAGTCGCTCGCCCTCGCCTTACTCACCCTCGTCTTGGCAGTGCGCGAACGAAGCGCCGAGCTCTACGCAATCGCGGTCCTGCTCTTTTTGCTCAAGGTCGTTCTGATACCGCTCTTTCTCCGGCGCGTGGCCCGGGGCATCCGGGTGAACGAGGACCTCGGGCTCTTCGTGAATCCGGCGGCGTCCATATTGGTGTCGCTGCTGCTTGTCTGGTGCGCCCATCTCTTCACCGGGAGGATCGTTTCCATGAGGGGCGCGGCCGAGAGCGGGACGTTCACCGTAGCGCTATCGCTCATGTTGATCGGAATGTTCATCATGATGGCCAGAATGAAGGCGCTAGCGCAGATCGTCGGGCTCCTGGTGATGGAGAACGGCCTCTTTCTCGCCGGCGCCGGCGTTGCGGGCGGCATGCCGTTCTTCGTGGAGATCGCCATCTTCTTCGACATTTTTCTCTGTGTGATCATCCTCGGGGTCTTCGTGTACCGGATACGCAAGGTGTTTACGCACATCGACATAGACAAACTCACGGAACTGAGAGGCTGAACGATGCAGCTTGCACTGGTCCTCGGCATCCCGCTCGCGCTGGCTTCGCTCTCGTTCGTCGTTCCCAGGGTGCGGGCCTTCGGCGCGATAAACGCGATCGGGCACCTCTGCGTCCTCGCGGCGGCCTCATGGATCGCAGCGTCGCGCGCCGGGGGCGCATCCCCCCTCGCGTATGCGTGCTTCTTCCGCGTCGATGCCCTGAGCGCTTATTTCATGCTCACGGTCGCGCTCGTGGACCTCGCGGCCGCGCTGTATTCGACGGGCTACGTCGCGCGCGATCTAAAGGATGGGGTTGTGTCGGAAAAGAAGGCGAGGGTCTACTATTCACTTTTCAACCTCTTCACCTTCTCGATGCTGCTCGCGACGGCGGTGGACAATCTGGGGATGCTCTGGGTCGCGATCGAGATGACTACGCTGGTATCGGCGTTCCTGGTGGGATTTCACACCACGAAGAAGTCGGTCGAGGCGGCGTGGAAATACGTCATCATCTGCTCCGTGGGGATATCCATCGCCCTTCTCGGCACCATCCTTCTCTACTGGACCGCCGCGAGACAGGGCGGGATCTCGAGCCTCAACTGGTCCGATATCATGGGGGTTGCGGGGAAGCTGGACCCGTCGGTCGTGAAGCTCGCATTTCTCTTTATTCTGGTCGGGTACGGCACTAAGGCGGGGCTTGTGCCCATGCATACGTGGCTCCCCGACGCGCACAGCCAGGCGCTCGCGCCGATCAGCGCCCTTCTCTCGGGGGTGCTGCTCAAGACCGCCCTCTATGCGATGTTGCGTTTCGCCGCGATCCTCAGCCGTTGCGCTGGGGATCGCTATTCCGGCAACCTCTTCATCCTCTTCGGGGTGCTCTCACTGGGCGTCTCAGCGGGCTTCATCATGGTGCAGCGTGATATCAAGCGGCTCCTCGCATACCACAGCATCGAGCACGTGGGGATTATCGTTACCGGCCTCGGCATCGGGGGGGTGCTTGGGACTTGCGGCGCCCTCTTCCACGTTTTCAACCATGCGGTGACGAAATCGCTCCTCTTCTTTGCCTCGGGGGACGTGGTAAAACGCTACCGTACGAGCGACATGCATCTGATCCACGGCGCCGCGTGCGCGCTTCCCTGGGCGGGGAGCATTCTGATAATCGGCGCGTTCGCGCTGGCGGGGTCGCCGCCGTTCTCGATATTTGTGAGCGAGATGATGATCCTCATCGCGGGGTTCAGCGCCGGGGCCTACGTGACGTCGGGCCTCTTCATCGTCTTCGTGGCCGTGATATTCGGCGCGATCATCCATCACTTCAGCCAAGTCGTCTTCGGGCGGAAGCCTGACGCGGTGCCGGCCGGGGATGAGCCTCCGGGGTCGAAGCTTGCCTTTTGTCTGCTGTTCGTGTTTATTTGCATCACCGCGTTTGTGATGCCGGGGTGGTTCAGGGAACTCATTGTATCTTCGGCGGGGATCGTGAGAGGGGTCTGATGGACGTAAATGGCCTGATCGTTAAATTGCGTGAGCGCTATGGGATCGGCGGCGTTGAGGCGGCCTCGAAGCATCCGGATGAGGTGGATTTCCGCGTCGGGGCGGAGGGGTTCGGCGCGGCCTGCCTGGCACTTCACAAAGAACTCAACTCCCCCGTGATGACCTATTTCGCCGTTGACGAGAAGGAACCCCGCGGCGTCTTCGCGCTCCGGAGCACATTCCTCAGCCGGGAGCACGCCGTCTGGTGCTTCGTCTCGACGGAAATCCCCGTGGGAAATCCGCGCATCGCCTCCATCTCCCGCGATATCTATTCGTCCAGCCTCTTCGAACGCGAGATTGCCGAGATGTTCGGCATCGATTTTTCGGGGAGCCCGGACCTCCGAAGGCTCCGGCTCCACGATGAGGTGTGGCCGGAGGGGGAGTATCCTCTCCGTAAGGAGTTTAGGCGCCGCGCCGCCGGCGGGGAAGGGCGGAGGGTCTATCGATTCAAGGAGGTGGAGGGGGAGGGAATGTTCGACGTCCCGGTCGGCCCCGTGCATGCCGGCATCATCGGACCCGGCCATTTCCGGTTCAACGTCGCCGGGGAGCCGATTACCAATCTCCAGGTGCGTCTCGGCTTCACGCATCGAGGCGTCGAGAAGCTGTTTGAGGGGAAGACGCCGGAGGAGGCTTTTCCCATCGCGGAGCGCGTCGCTGGCGATTCGTCATTCTCTCACGGGGCGGCGTTCTGCCATGCCATAGAGAAGCTGCGCGGCCTGAACGTCCCGGAACGCGCGGGGGTCATACGCGCGATCTTCCTCGAACTCGAGCGGATGTACAACCATGTCGCGGACGCGGGCGGCATCGCGGTGGACGTTGGATTCAGTTACCCGGCGGCGCTCGCCGCGGTGATCAAGGAATCGCTCCACGCCCTCAACGAGCGGCTCACCGGCAGCAGATATCTGAAAGGCGTCAACGCGATAGGCGGCGTGCGGGTGGACCTGGACGAGGCGAAGTCTCGGCTCATTGTTTCCAGCCTTGACGCGCTGGAAGGGGACTTCCGCGCGCTCAAGCGTATGCTCTTCTCGAACATATCATTCATGGATCGCGTGGACCGGACGGGGATCCTGCGTAGAGACACGGCCGTCGACCTGGGGGTTGTGGGGCCCGCCGCGCGCGCATCGGGCGTCGCCCTGGATCTGCGCACGACCTTCCCCGGCGCGTACGGCCGCGTGAAATTCCGGGCGGTCACTCGCGAGGAAGGGGACGTGCTCGCCCGTCTGAATGTCCGCCTGGACGAGTTCGAGGAATCATCGAGGATGCTGCGGGAGTTTCTGGCCTGCATGCCGCAGGGTGGAATCACCGGGGACGGAGCGCCCGGCATCCGCGCCGGCTCTGCCCTGGGTTATGTCGAGGGGTGGCGGGGGCCGGTGCTCTACTGGATCGCGCTCGATGAAGAGGGGAAGATAGCGAGATGCAAGGTGACAGACCCGTCGTTTCACAACTGGCCGGGGCTTACCTACGCGGTGCTCGGCAACATCATCCCCGATTTTCCACTTTGTAACAAGAGCTTTAACCTTTCATATTCTGGGAACGATCTGTAATGGGGCGCCAGTTGCATATTAATATTGGGATTTGGGGTTTGCCTGCCCGCAACGCTCTCGCTTGCGAGGCGGGCGGGTGATTTGTCCCGCCATGCGGCGGGATCCGCCTCCGGCGGAGGATGTTTCCTTAGTGGTTGATGAATAGATCAGGCGCGGTAACATGATAAACATAATGATGAGCAGATTGAAAAAGGGGATCGTCGCGATGCCCGCGGATCAGACTGCGGGCCCGGTTGCCGAATCGGTGGGAGCTTTGGGCCTCGCGCTCGATGCCGAGATCGCCAGGGTCTTCGGCGGGTCGCTCAACCTGCGCGAGGTGGACACGGGGTCATGCGGGGCGTGCGAATCCGAGATTATTGCGACGACGAACCCGGTCTACGATCTTCAGCGGTTCGGCGTCGATTTTGTCGCCTCTCCCCGGCATGCGGATGCGCTCCTGGTGACGGGGCCCGTGTCAAATAACATGGTCCTGGCCCTGAAGAAAACTTACGATGCCGTACCCGATCCAAAATTTGTGATTACGGTGGGGGATTGCGCCTTGGGAGGTGGGATATTCGGGGGGGCCTATTACGTCGCCGGTGGAGCGCAGGAGATCCTCCCGGTGGCCCTTCACATCCCGGGCTGCCCGCCGCCTCCCATCGAAATCATCCGCCGCCTCCTCGCCTTCTTGAAAGGCCGCTAGCCTCGGCTCCTTTATGCAAATTAGCTATTTAACGTTGAATTTGCATAAAGGGTGTGATCCACCGGAGTCGCTATATCTCATCAGCGCACGCACATTCAGTAGCGGTAGCCGCAGGGAGAGAGAGGAAACAGACTGCAAGGGGACCTTCACACGGGACGCATTTGCGGATGCCCGTGTCTTCGTTCTTTGTTCCACTTGATAGTTTTTTACATCAGTAACGATTTAGATGCCCCGGCGACGGGGTGAGCGACCAGGGAATCCGTTTTGTCGAGGGCTCCCTTCTGGCTTTTGGCGCGCTTCGCCTTCCAATGAATTTCCCTGAAGGGTTCCGTTTTTACCCAGCGGCTCGCGCCGGGAATGGGGGGACTGTCGGTTGCCGTAGCAACCGGCCTCAGTGCCTTGGCGAATCGGCTCGAGTGGGGTACGGGTGGGGAGAGGGTCTGTTGGTTCTCCGAAGTGGCTACGGCGCTGTCTTCAGACTGCGGGGCTGCATCCACAGAGGTGCGTTTCGCGACCTGTAACAAAGCCGATTCGTGATGTTCGGATTCGGGAGGCTTTCCTCCGCGTGTAAAAAAAAGTGCGACGAGGATGATGATCAGGATGATATACGGGGTCTCGGCCCTCCAGATCCAATGTGCGATGTTTTGCATGCGTATCATAGTGGCACCTCCTGCCAGTAGATGAGTTCATACGCCTTCGCAGGGGGGAAATAGGGTGGGGGATTGTAGAGCAGCCGTTTGTCATATATGTAATTTTTGGAGAAGCCGCTTGTCGTCGTAAGCGTCCCATAAAGGCTGCCACCAAAAGAGCCTATGGCGCCGCGTTGCTTTTGCACGATGCTTCCTATCACTGTCAGCACTCCCTCGAGATGGCTTGAGTAATCCTCGACGCAGAAGCTGCCGGCGCTCCCGTCTGTGCCTAGCGCCATGATGCTGGCGGAGATGGTGCGGTTGACCGCCGTAGAAGTGCCGTCATCGGCGACGATGACGTCTCCTTTCGCGACGAGGCCGAGCGTGTCGGTCGATTCCGGCTGGCCGTATGCTGCGGTATCGGGTATGCCGTCGCCGTTATCATCCGTGTCATCTGCGGCCTCGCCGGAGAGGTTGTAGAGCCCATCGCCATTCCTGTCGACATGAGCGTCGTTGACGCCATTGTCGTTGGCGTCGCTTAACAATCCGTCGCCGTCGTAATCAACGGGATTCACTCGGTATTTAATATCGTCGGTTGCGATGAGATCGCCCGCCGTGAGGATGGTAAGCTGGCCGGCGAGCGTCCCCTGCACCTCCGCATCTCCGTTGACATAGATGACCGTCGTGCCGCCGGGGTTGGTTTCCTCGTCATACACCGTTGAGTCGTGAGTCACCGTCTCGGTGTCGGTGTGTGTATGTGTTTGGGAGTAGTAGGTGCGGTGATAGATGTTGTCATGCCATCCTATCCAGCCGTGGGTATGGGTGTAGGTGTACTGCTCGTTTTGGGTGTATTGCACCTCTCCTACGTTCCCCAGTCCCACACTCAGCGTTATCTCGGAATCGCTGTTGACGATGATGCCATGGCTGCCGGCGGCCGCCGTCTCGATGTCGGTGGTGGTTGTGGGATAGGTGACGGTCGAGGCGCTCAGCTTGTACCCGTTTCTGAAATTAGGCACATCCAGGGTCGAATTTGAAGCGGCCGTGCTGGATATGGGGCTGCCGTTATTGTAGTAAGTGATGGTGCTCCCGCTCTGGCTTGCCAGGCCCCAGAAATCGGGTTTGCCGGCTATGTGGAGAGAGCCGTTGGTGTGCACGAGACCAAGCATTGCATCCGGTGTTATAAACCATATGGTCGGCTCGGTGTTTGTGAAATAAGCGTAGCGTGCAAAACTCCCCAACATGGCCTTGACGACGACCGTGCGTTTGATGTTTTTGAGGGCGGATGAGACGTACGGGTCGTTATCGACGACGGTTCCGGTAGAGGTGATCGTATAGTAGGGGACGCCGAACGCGCCCGACGAAACCACGATCTGGGTGGTGTAAGAGCCTGCACCGAGGTTGACCGAGCTCGCGCCGAGAATGGTGCTGGCGGAGATGGTCTGGGGAGATGTGGGCGCGGAAGCCTGGCTCGAGAGCCACTGTTTGGCATGTTCGCTCCCTGCCTCTGCCAGATACAGGGCGGCGGTATGCTTGATTTTTCGCGATGTGAGCCGGGCGTCGGTACGGACGGTGCAGAGCCAGCCTTGCCCCCCGCCGAATTTTTTCCCGCCCTGCTCTGAATAGGCGCCGCTACTGCTGATCGGCTCGAATACGACGCCGACGACGAGCCCCGTGAAAAGCAGGATCACCAGTAGCACGATGAGCAGCAGACTGCCTGACTCGTTTGTCGCTTTTTGTGTTTTCATGGCATCATTTGTTCCTCGGAAATAGTTCCATGCTGAAATCGACCCCCGGCTCGTTGAGGTCTCTCAGATGGTCTTTATCCTTATCCTGGAAGCAACGGAACGTTATCTGGATGCGGTTTGTTTTATATGATGAAGTTCCCACCGCTATCTGCTGAAACAGATTTGTGCCGCTGATTTTTTCCACGTTCTTGAGAAGTATGCCATCGGTGGCCGTGTTTGGAGTGCCTTTTGTGCTCAGGTATACCGTGCTGCCGCTCAGATAGTAAGCCGGTATTGTGTAGACGACTTCGTTATTCTTGTGGGACGCAGCCGGGGTCCCGTTGCAGGCGCGCGTGCACGAATAGATCTGCGGGTTCGACTGGCCCTTGGCCGTAATGCCGCTGTAGAGTATCGCTTCGGTTCCGATGTAGATTACCCCCGATGAGGGGAGCCGGTCCGTCGAGTACACGGGTATTGTGGTGGCCGAACTGGTGATGTCAGAACTGAGATTGGTGACCGGGATGGTGAGGTTGATTTGGTCGCCCGATGACGATACGGTAATCAGTTCAGCCCCCCGCACGTCGGCGGCAATGCGTTCCATCCCGTAGCGCGCCTCGGACGTCAGGCGCATCTGGGCCGAGCCGGCGCTGAAAAGACGGGAGAGCATGATGAAGAGACCCAGCGCTCCCCCCACCACGAGTATCGAACACGAAGAGGCAAAGAGGGCCTCTACCAGTGTGAATCCATTTTTCTGCCTCTTCTCCCACGCGTCCATAAGACACCACCGTCATGGTTTGGTGACGTTATTGTCGCTCACGAGCGTATCGAGCCCCACGTTGATGGTGCGCTTGCACTCGGTCCAGCTCGCGACGACAGAGATTTTCTTTCGCTGGCTCCCGTCGGAGGTGACTACCGCCTTGATGTTCCCTTTGAGAGAACCCGCCGAATCCAGCAGGACGTTGCTTTCGTTGTATGCATTAGCCGTGGTCGATAGACTGGCGAATTGGAGGTTCATCAAATTTTCTATCTTCTTTTGCGCGAGGGTGAGCGCGGTCATTTTATGCGCGTTGATTTTGGAGGTGCTGTAGCAGAACAACATCGCCGCAAGGAGGACCGGTATGCAGATGCCGAATACCGCAATGCTCACAAGGATCTCGACCATCGTGAGTCCTCGTTCCGATCCGCGACGTCCTCTCTTCTCCAGTCTATGCGCGCTCATCTCTCTCACCTATTAACAAAACGCCCACCATCCGATGGAGGCGGGCGCGGGCCTGGACCCGGCAACTGACTGCCCTGTACTACGACCCTCTTCCCTTTTTGGAAAAGTGGTCCCAGGGCTCTCGAGCTTTGCGCCCCACCCTTACGGATGGTTTGCCCTTATCAGGGTCTCGTTCTTCTGTTTCTTGCTTCCTTCCTCTATGGATAGTTTACATTGAAAAAAGCAGCGTGTCAAGGCCTGGGCCCTGCGGCTGTTTGACAATGGAAGGTAATAATGTTAAGCTCACACTGGTGGTTTGACGGGGGTAGGGAGAATGCCATTGCGGAAAGAAGGTATCGTGAGGCGTCTATCGGTGTTTATCGGGTGCCTTGCCGTCGCGGTTTTTGCGCGCGAAGCCGCAACGGCCGACGGCGGCGAGTGGCCCATGTTCCGCTATAATACGGCGCGCACGGCTCTGAGCCCCTTCCTGGGTGCTTCTGCCGTGACCCTTGTGTGGAGCTATGAGGGGGGAGGAGAGGTAAGTTCTTCTCCCTCCATTGGGTCGGACGGCCGGGTGTACGTGGGGGCTAATGACAATAACCTTTATGTGGTCGATTCCACCGGATCCCTGTTCTGGAGCTATGCCAGCGATGATTGGATCGGGTCATCTCCGGCAATAGACCTTTCCGGACGGGCGTATGTGGGATCCAATGATGGGAATTTTTACGTCTTTGCTTCATCGGGTACGTTGAGTTGGAGCTATCTGACGGGGAATACGATCGCTTCTTCCCCTGCGGTGGGAACTTCGGGCCTGGCGTACATCGCTTCTCTGGACGGCAATCTTTATGTGTTTCATTCCGCGGCGATGATGTTGTGGAGTTATGACACGGGGGACTTGATATCTTCTTCTACTGCGGTGGATTCCGGGGGGCGGGTTTATATCGGATCATATGACAATAATGTCTACGCAATCGTTTCGTCGGGCGTCTTTATGTGGAGCTATCTCACCACGGGCGACATTTATTCTTCACCCTGCGTGGGATCTGACAGTGAGATCTACGTCGGATCGTGGGACAATAATTTGTATGCCCTCGGCTCTTCGGGCCAATTGACGTGGAGCTATGGCCTGGGAGATCTTGTGACCTCTTCTCCCGCCCGCGGATCGGAGGGGGGCTTATATCTCGGGTCCAATGACGGCAACCTGTATCACTTCAGCGCGGCAGGGGGTCTCACGTGGAGTTACACAATGGCGGGCAGTGTGGAATCTTCCGCGGCCCTCTCCCTTGACGAACGGATATACCTTGGCGCCAATGACAATGGTCTCTATGTGTTTGCTTCCGTGGGGAGTCTCTTGTGGAGTTATAGTACCGGAAGCCCCGTGTACTCTTCTCCGTCACTGGGATCGGACGGACGGGTCTGCGTTGGATCGGATGATTTCAAACTATATCTTTTCGCAGGGACACCGCCACCGACATCCACCCCCACAGGCACGCCGACTATAGCTCCCACGCCTACGATCACGCCGACCTCTACGATTACTCCGACGCCGACCGAGACACCGACTGAGACTCCAACCCAAACTCCCACGGAAACAGCCACGATAACGCCGACGGAGACGCCGACAGAGACTCAGACCCAAACACCCACGGACACACCCACCCAAACGCCTACACCGACCAAGACACCGACGAAGACGCCCACACCGACCCCCACCGCCACACCCACGCCAAACAAGACCGCGTCGCCGACGCCTACGGCCACGCCGACCCCCTACGCCCCCTGGCCGATGTTCCATTACGACATGCGGCGCGCTGGACTCAGCTATCTCGAGGGGCCGGCCTTCGCCGGACTCAGGTGGAGCTACCGCGCCGGCGGCGTGATCCAATCCTCCGCTGCGATAGGCGCCTCACACACGTGTTATATCGGATCGGATGATTCCAGATTGTACGCCCTCCTCTCGGAGGGAACGCTTGGCTGGAGTTATTTTGCCGGAACGGACAAGACTTTATCCTCACCCGCCATCGGTTCAAACGGCAACGTCTATGCGACAACCAAAACCGGTCTTCCAGGGAGCATCTACTGTTTTTCCTCTTCCGGTGGGCTGGTGTGGAGTTACGCCTCGTCCCTGCCGTTTCTTTCGCCGATGCTCGATCTGGACGGCAACGTCTATGCCGGCTCGCAGGACAACGCGCTCTACGCCCTGACCGAAGGGGGTGCGCTCCGGTGGAGTTATGCGGTATCAGCGCGGGTTGTCTGCTCGCCATCCATGTATGCCGGGACGATGATCTATTTCGGAGCCAATGATAAGAACATTTATGCGCTCGACGCCTCAGGCGCATTTTCGTGGAGCTATAGGCTCGGCGGCGCCGTCGCGGGAGAAGCCGCCGTGCGAGGGGATGGGAACGTGTACGTGGGAGCGAACGATAATATGCTCTACGCCTTCTCGTCATCGGGGGGCCTTCTCTGGACGTACGACGGCGGGCCCGACAATTGCCCGGCGATTGATGCCGAGAACTCGATCTGCTTCGGCAGCGTCTATCAGAGGGTCTACTTATTATCGTCATCCGGGGCATTGCGCTGGAGTTATCGCGCTACCTCGATCCTCGATTCCGCCCCGGCCATCGATTCGCTCGGCAGGGTTTTCATAGCCGGTCGGAACGTCTACGGCCTAAGCTCGTCGGGGGGATTGTTGTGGACCTATTTCATACCCGGGGGAGACACTACGAATTCCATCGCGATAGGCGAGGAGAGGAGGCTCTACATCGGAACCCAGGATGGTTCGGTCTACTGCCTCGATCTCGTTCCGACCCCCACGCCGACCTCTACCCCGACGGTCACGCCTACCATTACTCCGACTCCGACGATTACTTCGACCCCAACAAAAACTCCAACTGCGACGATTACGCCCACGCGCACCCCCACCTCAACCCCGACCCCGTCGCGGACGCCAACAACTGCTCCGACCCTGACAAGTACGCCGTCGCCCACGGTCACGCCCACCCCCACGCAGATGGGGGTCGCCACATTGACGCCAAGCCCCACGGGAGTGCCCCCGACAGCCACGCCGACGGAGACCCCGCTCCCACCGCTGGTCGTCCTGCCGAGTATATTGACTACCGGCCAGACCTTCTCGGTGTACCTGGCGCTGACCGAGGATATCACCCAGCCGT
>CAYWRA010000073.1:0-14262 GCA_964460305.1 uncultured bacterium | reverse complement strand
GGGGCATTTCTAATAAGTTTTGTCTATGAGTACTTTTTTATTTGACGCAACAGGGTGCGGCAAGGAAGAAATCCCAAATCCCCCGCCTAACAGCCGGCGGGCAAATGACAAAACACATAGAATTCGGAAGATAGAGTTCATGGAGCGATATTCCGGATTCTGGCCCCTGGATTCTCTTATCACTGCCCTTTTGGGATTTGGGGTTTGGGATTTGGGATTTTACTCCCCCCCCTGCCTTATGATAAGCTACTCACCGCTCATGAAAACGGCGCTTACATTATTGCTGTTCCTGATGTTCTTCACGGCAGGCTGCGCGGTCTACCCGCCCAGACCCGCCGCCCCCCCCCAACCCGTGTATCAACATGCCTCCCTCAATCAGCTCTTGAAGCGCCTCTCCATAAGCTCATCGACCGTCGTCAACATCAAGGCCGATTTCTCGGCGTCGATGACCGATCTTAAGACCAGAGCCACGCAATCCTGCAACGGAATACTGGCCATGGAGAAACCCAATAAGCTCAGGATGAGGGGCAGCAAGGCCATGCTTCCCACGCTATTCGACCTGCTCGACGATGGGAAGCGGCTCACACTCTATGTGCCGCGCGAAAAAACGATATACCACTCCGAACGCGGCGCCGAAGCCGCGCGGCGGGGGATCGCCGGCATGGCCTCCGTCACCGACATTTTTTTCGGCGACGGGGATGGAAGTAGGGGCTCTTGTTTCCTGGAATCCTCGGCATCGCAATACACGGTCTATTCGATCAGCGTCCGAGAGGGGACCGCCAGGCTTCTAAGAAAGATATATTTCGACAGGGAAAATCTCCTCCCCGTACGCTACCAGTATTTTGACGGCGATGGCGCGCTCGCGTGCGACGTCACCTGCGGCGATTTTTTCACTCCCGCTACGGGCGGAAGGGCCATTCCCGGCAAAATCGCGTTCGAGTCCCCGCCGGGGGAAAACCGCATCGTGCTGACACTATCGAATATCAGAACCAACAACCGGTTAAATCCCAACCTCTTTACCTTCGCCACGCCCGCCGATGTCCGCGTCCGGCCGATAGAGGAGTATGCGCGATGACAAGCCTCGTCTGGGCGAACGTGCGTCACCGAAAGACCAGGAGCATCCTATGCGTCGCGGCGGTCGGCATCGGTATCGCACTCCTGCTGGTTTTGAGCGGCCTCTGCCGGGGAATGATCTCCGAATCGGCCCAGCGCATGAGAAACACCGGCGCTAATATCATCGTCCAGCCGCGCGGCGCATCGGGTCTTTTGGCGTTCAAGGGGAGCAGCCTCCCCATCAAATACGGCGTCGAGCTCCAGAAGATCCCCGGTGTCACGGCCGCCTGTCCTGTGCTCACCTGGACGACCACGATCGAAAAAGTCATCTACGTAATCTACGGTGTCGACCTGAAGAGTTATGAAGCGGTCGGCGGACGGCTCCAAATCGTCAAGGGCCGGCCATGGAGCGAGGCGCATGAGATCCTCCTCGACACGAGGCTTGCGGACGCCAACCGTTACAATGTCGGAGATGGAATACCGCTCCTCGGCGCGCGCTTCACCGTCAGCGGCATCTTCAAGAGCGGCGTCGGCGCTAGGGTATACGTTCCGATCGAGACGCTACAGGATTCCCTACACCTCGAAGGGATGTGCTCGCTCTTTTTCCTAAAAACGGATACCGGCGGGGCGCACGCGGCAAGCGACGTCGCCAAGGACATCGAACGCCGGTTCCCCGCGCTAAGGGCGAATGCACTCGACCGTTATGAGGACGTCATGGTAAACGAGGTGACGGGACTAAACGAGTTCTTCGGTGTTATCACCACGACGGCGCTCGTCATCAGCTTCCTCGTCATCCTCCTAACAATGTACACCACGATCATCGAGCGGACCCGTGAGATCGGCATCCTCCGATCGCTGGGCGCGACACAGGCGTACATCATCCGCATGGTCGTCAAGGAATCCGTCCTCCTCTGCGCCATAGGCGCGCTTGCAGGCTCGGCGTTTACCATTCTTGTCCGCGTGTGGCTCGCGGCTTATCACCCGCTGCTCACCATGGAGATCACCGCGGCCGGTTTACTGCGCGCGGCTGCTCTGGGAGTCGCTGGCGGCATCCTCGGGGCGCTCTATCCCGGGTTCAGGGCGGCCCGCATCGACCCCGTCGAGGCGTTGACCTATGAATAGCGCGACTGACCGCGATTTTATAAAGGTTGCAAGCCTCTGTAAGGCATACCGCGCCGGGGGTGAAGAGGTCTATGCACTGAACCATGTATCCCTGGGTGTGGGAAAAGGCGAGTTCCTCTCGATCGTCGGGCCGTCCGGCTGCGGGAAATCGACGCTCCTTTACGTCCTAGGCGGTCTCACCAGCCCAAGCGCCGGCTCGGTCAAGATCGAGGGGAAAGAGGTCTGCTCTCTTTCTGACGCCGCCATCTCGCACCTGAGGGGCGTTCTGACCGGCTTTGTGTTTCAACGTTTCAATCTCCTCCCCACGCTCACGGTCTACGAGAATATCGTCCTCGCTCAGAAGATACGCGGATCGACGCCGCGGCGGGCTGAGGAGATCAAGGAAATCCTCGGCCGCGTAGGCCTGGGCGGGAAAAAGAACCGGCGGCCGTTCGAACTCTCGATGGGAGAGCAGCAGCGCGCTGCGATCGCGCGCGCGATAGTCCATCGCCCCGCGATACTCCTCGCCGACGAACCCACGGGGAATCTCGACTCGGGCAATTCGGACGCGATCGTCGAGCTCTTTGCCGAGATGCACCGCGAATTGAAGCAAACGATCCTCCTCGTCACCCACAACAACGACATCGCCGCAGCCGCGGACAGGGTGATCCGGATGAGGGACGGTAGGATTGAGTAGCGATCACTTTCTCACCACGGAGAACACGGAGAGTATCGATGACAAATGTCAAATGACAAAACGCAATGAGGTTTTGCCATTGGGTTATTTGTAATTCATTTGTCATTTGATATTTGTCATTAAGTTATGGCTACCCGATCACGCAACATATCGGCAGCGCGCTGGTTCAGCGGCTTTGCGATCTTCATCGCCGCGCTCTGTATCGCGCTCTTCTGGGCCCACTCGACGGGCAGGCGATCTTTCACCCATCTCATCTTCTTTATCGGCTACGTGAGCGTTGCATGCCAGTTCTGCCCCTTAAACATCATCTGGATATTCATCTGGATCGCGCGGGAATACAATCCATTCCTCATCGCACTGATCGGCTCCCTTGCAACGTGCGTGGCGAATCTTCACGACTACTACATACTCAACTCCCTCATGAAATGGGACAAGCTCGGGAAGGCTAAAGAATCGCACTGGTACAAACGCTGGGCCGGATGGTTCTCGCGGTGTCCGTTCTGGACGCTCGCCGTCGCCAACTTTCTCCCCCTGCCCATCGACGTGCCGCGCCTCCTGGCGATCTCAACAGGCTACAGCCGCATCCCCTTCACCGCCGCAACACTCGTGGGGCGCTATCCCCGCTACCTTATTTTGACGATATACGGATACCAGTACAAACCTTCCATCCGAGCCATTGTGATCATTCTGCTCGCCACCGCGGGGATCCCTCTGCTAGTCAAGCTATTACATAAAATGGCTTGCCACACACACCGCATCACCGAGGAGAAGAAATGACATGAGAAGAACAGTCGGGATCGCCATTCTAATCGCCCTCGCCGGACCAGCCGCCTCCTTACGCGCGGCGAATGCGGCGGATCTGGATACCAATTCAATCCTTAAAAAAATGGAGGAGGCCGGCAAACAATTCACGACGCTCCAGGCCGACTTCCGGCAGGAGCGGACTTACGCCCTCTTCGATGAGAAACGGGCATCCTCGGGGACGATCTTTTACAAGAAACCGGGCGCGATGCTCTGGAAGTACGACCTCCCGGACAATACGGTGATTTCCATCAAGGGGCGGCGCGCCGTCATGTACCTCCCCGACATCAAACAGGTCCAGAAAATATCCCTGGCACGGGACAGGAAAACGGAATCGCTCCTCATCGGGTTCGGAAATACGGCCGAAGAGATCACGCGCAACTTTACCGTCGCGTCGGCGCCGGGGGAGAAGGGGTATTACACGCTCGACCTCACGCCGAAGACTGATGAGATCGCCTCGCACTTCCAACGGCTGCGGCTGGTGATCGATGGAAAAAACTGGCTCCCCGCCCGCAGCGAGAGGTTCGAACAGGGCGGCGACAAAACGATCTTCGCCTTTTCGAATTTCAAGGTGGGGCTGACGCTGAAAGACGAGATCTTCGATTTCAAGATACCGCAGGGAGTGGAGGTGGTGGAATATTAATCAGAATCCAGGAGACATGAGCCAGAATGACACAATCCCTGTTTTACCACACCTTCTGGCTACTGGATTCTGACTTCTGGGTTCTAACTACGGCCGGAGCAAATCAAGCCTCAACAAACTCTACCACATCAAGTTACATCAAGCGTCTACAATCCCCATACTGCCTCGCCTGATGCATGAACGCTTCAAGCCGGGTGATGTCGTTCGCCCCCTCCTGGCCGTCATAGGTCATGTTCAACCACGGGATGTCCCCGAACTGTTCGCGCACCTTGCGCGAGATGGCGGTGGCAACCATGCCGGGCATGCAGGTGAACGGCATCGCGTTCACGATTCCAGACGCGCCCCTTTTGATGTAGTCGATCGCCTTCCCGATACTGAGGATCGCCTCGCCTCCGAAAGAGAAATGCATGTACGGCGCGCTATGCTTAAGCAGCTCCTCGATCTCCGCGTCATGCGCGTTGCGCAAGGACCCCACCAATATCCTCAGCATCCGTTCCTCATCCAACTGCTGCACCCTGTCCGTGACGTACCCTTTGACAAAATCCAAATATTTTCCGGCCGAGAGGCTCTCCTCGAATCGGCGGTTATTCGTATAGAACACCCACTCGGTCACCGGCGCAACCCACACCTCTCCCCCGAGGTTCTCGATGAGGTGGACGAGGTTATTGTTCGTGAACCGGTTGCTCCTGAGATAAATCTCTCCCACCACGCCGATGAGCGGCTTGTCTCCCCTCCCCCGGTCGACTCTCACTTCCTTAAAGAGATCGCGCGCCTTCTCAAGAGTGGTGAAGACATGGTCGCCGCCCCGCTCCACCCCCTTCACCACGAGCTCCAAAGACTCGTCGAAGGCGCGATCGGTTTCACCCGGGACCGTCTCATAGGGCCGGCGCTCCCGTGCGAGTTTTTCCAGGAAGTCGATGGCGAGTATGCCGCGCCAGGCCTGCCTTCGAAAATTGCCACTCACCTCGCCGAACTGCGACGAATATGAGTCGCTCGAGTCGGGGGAGACGATCGGAACGTCCTCGAAGCCGAGGTCGTCCAGGATCATGCGGTGCATCTGCGCGTACTGCCCAAACCGGCACGGCCCAAGGGCCGTGGGCATGAAGAAGGCCGCTTTCCTGCGATCGAACCCGGGGTCGAACAATTTTTTGAGCATGTCGCCGGTCGTGGCGATGAACGGCAGGCACTCCCTCCCCGATGCAAACTGCCTCCCGATCTCTATGGTGCGGTCGTCCGACTCCGGCAACGGTTCGGAATGGATACCGCACGACCGCATCGCGGCGCATAATCCGCGCGCATGCGGCGCCATCAGCGGCACGTAGAGGGTGCGCGTCGTCTTCTGGAACACCTTGCTGAATCTCCACTCGCGGGCCGTGGGCGCCGGCCGGCTGTTCGAGAGGCTGTCAAGAAACGCCTCGCACCTGGTGATGATCCCCGCATCGGCGCTGTGCTCGTCGATCTCGAGCTGCAGGTACGGTTTCCCCTCCATTTTCCTCCTGAAGAAATGCTCGATGAACGAATCGGGGCCGCACTTGAAGTTCGTAATGTAGATCGCGTGGAGCCGCAGATCGTCCCTCACAACCTGGGCCGAGCTCAGGATCCTCTGGCCGTAACGCCAGTACATGTTGGGGAACTGATCGTGGATGTCGACGCCCTCCAGGTTGAGATAATCCTGCGGGATGGGGAGCTGGCCCAGATCGCGGAGCTTCTTCGGCAGGTTGAGATTGACCCCCGCGTCATAATTATTATATGGGCGTCCCAGGATGACCATTGCCCGCTGCCCATCTCTTAACCCTTTCAATACCCTCTCTCCATTTTCCTTGAGCGCGCCGTAGAACCTCCCTTGAGCCTCCTCAGCGGCCGCGAGGGCCTTTCGGATCTCGGAGGCGCCTAGTCCTATCCGGCGCCCCATCATGGTCAGTGCGGTTTGGATCGCCGCACGCCCTCTCAGATAGTGCAGCGGCGGACGGAGGACCTTGACGGATGCTTTATCGAAATCAAGCGTCGCCCCCAGGATATACGGGATCGCCTGCACCAGGGGGCAACAATAGCTCTGAGGAATATGTGGATCAAGCCGGCTCATGTCGATGATACTCGGGAGAAAAATATAATCGATCCTCTCTTCGAGGAGGCTTAAGGTATGCCCATGGACGATCTTGATCGGGAAACAGGTCTCCGTGACCACCTTCTCTATGGAGGAGTGGATGATGTGCGGGGTGGTGGTTTCGGAAAGAACCACCTCGAAACCGAGGCTCCTGAAGAATTCCCTCCAGTAGGGGAAGAACTCATACATGTAGAGCATGCGCGGTATGCCGACCCTGCCTCGGGATTCCCCATGTGGGAGATAGCATCTCCTCCCATCGAGGTCCTTCTGTGTCTCGTCAGGCTTCGCGTCGAGCAAAAGACGCTCTCTCTCGGCGAAGTGATCGGGGATGTCGTGCGCACGCATCTTCCCGTCGATCTCGTACTTCTCGCACCGCGCGCCGTAATAGAGGGGCCGTTCGTCGCCGAACTTGACCTTCCTGATCTCACAGAGATTATCGCATCCCTTGCAGGTGAACGACGACGACTCGTATGTGCGGTGGGACAGGTCGAAACCGTGGAACCGTTTTCCCCCGGAACCACGGCACTCCCTCATCGCGAGGAGGGCGACGCCGATCGCGCCGGTGACGTCATGGTGCGGCGGGACCGTGATCTTCTTTCCGGTGACCTTTTCGAATGCGGCGACAACCCCGGTATTCCAGGCGACGCCGCCCTGGAAGAAAATGCTGTCCCCCACCCTGCGATCGCCGACCACCTTATTGATGTAGTTATGAACGATGGAATACGCGAGCCCCGCGACGAGGTTCTTCTTGCTCAATCCCTTCTGCTGGTGTGCGACCAAATCCGATTCCATAAACACCGTGCAGCGGTCGCCGAACCGCCCTGGGTTATCGGCCTGTAGCGCGAGCCGGCCGAACTCCTCCTCAATCCGTATGTCCAGCTTCTCGGCCTGTTCCTCGAGGAACGAACCGGTGCCCGCCGCACAAACCTTGTTCATCTCAAAATCGACCACTGTGCCGTTCGAGATGCTGATGTATTTCGAATCCTGTCCCCCGATCTCGAATATCGTGTCGACATTGGGATCGATATGAATGGCTGCCGTCGCTTGAGACGTGATTTCATTGCGCACCACGTCGGCCCCGACGTAATCCCCCGTCAGATAACGCCCCGAGCCGGTGGTCCCCACCCCGCATACCCGCACGCGGCCTCCGATCTCGCCGCCGACTTCTTTCAAACCCTTTTTTACCGCCTCAAGCGGCCGGCCCGCGGTTGGGAGATATCGCCGCGCGAGGACGCGGCCCTCCCGGTCGATCACCACGACGTTAGTGCTCAACGAACCGATGTCAATTCCCACGTACGCTTCGATCGGCTCGGTGATATCCGGGGCTATAGGCGTCAGCGCCGTGTGATCCGCCTCGGCGCATCTGGAGAAGCTCAGAGTCTCCATCCCCTGGTCCTCAGGGCGCTGCGTACGAAGATACTCCTCCAATGCATCCAGCCCCCTGAATTTTTCGGCGTTCACGAGGCCGTGCTCGAAAGAGTAGAGGGCGGCGCCGATGGCCCCCATAGTCGCATGGTTGCGCGGGATGATCAGCTCCCCCGGCAGCAGGTCGAGCACGTCCTCAAAGGCCTTTACCACCCCTGCATTCGCCGCGACTCCGCCCTGGAAAACGATGGGCGGCGTAAATTGCCTTCCCTTGCCGATGTTGCTCTTGAAGCTGCGCGCGACCGCGTAGCAAAGCCCCGCCACAATGTCGTAAGCGGGAGTGCCGATCTGCTGGAGGTGTATCATATCGGACTTGGCGAAGACCGAGCACCGGCCCGCGATGCGCGGCGGCCTTTGCGATTTCAGGGCGTATTCGCCGAACTCATTCTCGATGGCGAGCCCCATGCGGCTTGCCTGCTGGTCGAGGAACGAGCCGGTTCCGGCGGCGCATACCGTGTTCATCGAAAAGTCCTCGATGATCCCCGTGCCGGAAGAAGAATCGCCGTGCATGAAGATCAACTTGGAATCCTCTCCGCCCATCTCGATGATCGTCCTCGCCCCGGGGCAGAGAGCGGCGGTCGCCCTCGCCTGAGCGATGATCTCATTGACAAAATCGGCGCCGATGATCGAAGCGACCAACTTCCCGCCCGAGCCGGTGACCGCGATGGCCTGGATCGCATCAAGGGGGATTTCCTGCAAGAGGTCGGAGAGGAGCCTGCCCACGGTGGAAATAGGATGCCCCTTATGCCTGACGTAGTAATCCCGCACACAATCGCCCGAAGAATCGATGAGCGCCATCTTGACGCTCACCGATCCCACGTCTATGCCTACGCACAACGTCCGTTTGTCCGTATCCACGGCTTTTGTAATCATATAGGAAAATCCCAAACCCCAAATCCCAAATCCCAATATTAATGTGGAACCACGGAGCGCACAGAGAAATGATCTCAGCTCAATCCGCAATATCCGCGGTTTCTAAGCCTTCTTTCTCTTTTGAAACAAATCTGCGTCATCCCCCGAAGGGGTCCCTTTGGGATGCGTTAATCTGCGTCCAATCTCCGCGCCTATACGCGCTAATCTGCGGCTAATTTCCCGTGTTTATTCGTGGTTAAAGTTAAATTAAGGCTTCCCATACGGTAGCCCTCGAGATCGAGGGAGACGGAGGGGAATCCCAGGCCTTTGAGTTTTCGTACGATCTCACTACGCAAACGCACATCCCGGAATCGGCCGATCTGCGCCGCTTCAATTTCGATTCTCGCATTCCCACCGGGACAACGCACCCGCACATTTCTGAATCCAAGGCTCCCGAGAAATCTCTCAGCGCGTGCGACGCGCTCCAACTTCTTCTCGTCGATGAGTTCACCGTAAGGGATGCGAGATGCCAGGCACGCCATCGCCTCTCTATCCCAGCCCGGGAGCCCGAGCCGCCTCGAAAGCCGGCGCACGTCTTTCTTGGTGAATCCAGCAAGCCTCAACGGACTCACCACACCCATCTCTCGAACCGCCCTCTCGCCCGGCCGGTAATCTTTCAAATCGTCCACATGAGAGGCAACGGCCACGTGCGCCATTTTTTCCCGTCGAGCCAGCGCATCGAGTTTTCGAAGCAACCGGAGCTTGCAGCAATAACATCTGTCGGGGAGGTTCCGAACAAACCGCCTGTCGGCAAGTTCATCGGATTTGACAACCAGAAGCCGCACGCCGAGGCGCCGCGCCGTCTTTCTCGCAAAACTCAACTCTGCGCGAGGATGCACGGCCGACGAGGCCTTGACTGCGAGAACGCTGCCCCCCAGCGCATCCGACGCCGCCTTTAGAAGGAGCGTGCTGTCCACGCCGCCCGAGTATGCCACGAGGAGGCTGCCGTAGGATACGATGTTTTTTTTGAGCCGCGCATATTTTCGTGCAAGTTCGTCCATGTCTGGGTCACATCAGGGCATACGATCCGGGGTCAACAACGGGACGGGGGATCCACTACTCTCAACTCCGGCCACCGCTGATCTGGACTTTCCAACCCGCCGGGGTGAGAAAATGATCCCAACTCTGGCAGCTATTTCTCTTGAAGGCGATGTGATTGAATGGCGACCATCGCGGCTTCTTCGGAATCCTGGCCAAACCCATGCCGGAGGTCTCGACCGTCTTCTCCCCCTTCCTAAGATTGCACTCCACACAACTACAGACGATGTTCGTCCATGTGGTGGCCCCTCCCAAGCGCCGGGGTAATACATGGTCGAGATTGAGCTCGCTCTCCTTAAAGGATCTCCCGCAGTACTGGCAGGTATTCTTGTCCCTGAGGTATACGTTTCTACGCGTCAGCTTGACTTCCTTCTGTGGCATCTTATCATAGTTATGAAGGAGCACGATTTCGGGGATTCGGATTCTGCGCGATACCGTCCTCACGCATGCGGCCCCATCAACCGCCGTCCATTTCATCCCTATCCACCGCCCGAAGTCATACGTGGCGAATGCCCCGTTCTCCCTAAACACAACCTGCCCCGCCCCTTTGTATAAGAGGGCTAGGGCCCTCCGGACGCCACAGATATGTACCGGCTGCCAGAGCCTGTTGAGAAGAAGAACGCTCCGCGAAGGAAGGACAGATTCATCCATCTTCATATGGAGAAACAGTTTATCTCAAGCGCAGGCGATTGTCAATAACCCGGGGAGGGCCGTGGTCCCACACCCATTTTGGATACAACCATACTCAATGAAATCACACCCAAGAAGGGCCCATTTGGGAGAAGGCCACTGGGCTGAAACTACGGATTAACACGGGTAGGCACGGGTGCTTGCGCTATGAATTTCGCGCATCGGAATCCGAATCACCGCCCTGGAGAGACGTCGCCGCGCTTTCCGACGACTGGGCCGTCTGCCTATCAAGACACCTGAGCAGCTTTCCGCTGGTGGGAACATAGTCGCAGTTTTTCTTTTTTAGACAATTATCACACAATCGCTTCACTACACCAGAGACCATGAGTACCTCCATCCAATGTCGTATATTCCGGTCACACCTTCGCCATGATAACCTAAACCATTCAAAAGTCCAAACGAATTCCGCCATCCGTGGATGGAAGCTACCTCTTTGCTCCAGTCAGCATCTTATACATCGCGTCGAGTGATTGGGGGACCACTTTCGTATCGGCGATGACCGGCATGAAGTTCGTATCTCCTCGCCATCTCGGCACGACATGGATATGGACGTGGTCGACGACGCCGGCGCCTGCAACCAGCCCCAAATTGATGCCGACGTTGAATCCATCGGGCTTCAGCGTTCTTTTAAGCAGCGCGATGGAATCGCGGACCAATGCGATCAACTCCGCGAGCTCGCCGCTCTCGAGACCTTCCAGATCCGCCACGTGCCGTAATGGGGCAACCATCAGGTGCCCGCCGTTATACGGGAAGAGGTTGAGCATGGAAAAGCACGTCGCCGCCCTGCTCACAACGTGGTTTTTTCTATCGTTTCGCCCCTTCGCCTTATTGCAGAATATACAACCGCGGGGCGCGCCCCGCTCGATATAGCTTTTTCTCCACGGCGCCCATAACCGTTCCATCAGATCTCCCCGCCAATTTAATGCCCGCCGCACGATGCGCACCGGCCTGGCGACGGCCTGCATGCGGCGCAGCTCCCCCCGCCGGTCGAGCTCCTCATCACCGAACCCGATTTAAAGCCAAACCGCGAGAAAAGCCGGCTCGTGCGTTTCGACCCACATTGCGGGCACACAGCCCCGCTCCTCGGTTCCGTGTTTTTCTGGAGTGTCTCGAAAACGCCGTCGCAGGCGCTACAGCGGTACTCGTAAATTGGCATCTGAAAAACCTTTCTCCATCATCTTCGAAATCATTATACTCGAAAAGCAGATGGGGCGCAAATACCGCCAACAGGCCCGCCCGGAGGGCGGGACGGTTCGGGGTTAGCCCAATCCATTCACCAACCGTTGTAAAATCCCAAATCCCGGTATTGAGAATGACAAACACCCCTCCTAACAACCGGCGGGCAGATTGAGCACCTGATTTACCTAATTCCCATGAATATCAGAGGATCAGAGAAATCAGGTGCAGGAACATTAAAGAATTTTGTTTTGTGAAAAAACACAAAAAAGTGTATATTTTTTACCGTCGCGCTTATGGTATCATATACGTTGCTAATCGCCGCAGGCGAGAGGGGGGAATATCAATGAACGGACGAGCCGGGAGAAGCGCCATCGCGCTATTTCTTAGTCTTGTTTTTCTCTCTGCATTACTCTTCATCTTTTTGGAAGATAAGGCACTATCCAAAACTCAACAGCCGACAGTAGGAAAACCCGATGCACCCGCCGGAACGGCGGGGGATTGCACGTACGGTCTCTACCGCAAAGACGGCGATCGATTAATACCCATTCCCACTTCTGAGTTGGACTATGCGGATCCTGCGTCAATAGATGATGCGGCGTCGCGCGAGCTCGGCATCAATGAAGTACCTCCAGCAACCCGCCAGGTAACGATCACCCTAAATGCGGTATGCGTCCATCAGGCTGATTGCTCGACCCTCCAAACGGGCGATGCGCTCGTCATCACGTACGATATCGAAGCGCCGACAAAAACCATCATTCTCTCAGACGGGAGCTTGCAGACGGTTTATATTCTCCCCTCACGGGTCGATACGTATGTCTCGGTGCGCACCCCTAATAATAATGTTCTTTTCCTTAATCGTTTTTCCACAGTGTCGAATCAATACTACCGGAAACCGGTCGTCTTCGCGGGAAATATGAAGATCAGCACTCTCTCCGGCCCGCTCGTGGGGACATTGATGCGGGGGAATTTTGCCCCCGGTTATTATACAATCTCCGTGGTGATGGTTCCTCCGGGTGAGAGCGTTTATTCGGACCCGAATACCTATATCAGTAATCTTGCGACGCTCGAATTTAGCTACAATTTTGCACAGTCGCAGTAACCGCCGCGTTAGGCCCCGAAGCGGCGGATAGGTTCGTATCTCGAATCTTCGGTTGTCCAACATCCAGGTTAAATATGGCTACATTTGCGATAACATACTGCCTCGCGATGGCGCTTTCAGGACAGATGGCTTCGGCCAGCCCCACGCCATCCGTACCCGCTCAATCCCCTCAACCCGAGCGCACCGCCGTATCATCGACCCCTTCCGCCCCACCCCCCACTCCCTCCCCGTCGGGAAACAAACCCGGCAACGCACTCGATTAGGCGAAAAAACTATACAAGGATAAAAAGTACGCCGAGTCGTTGACCGCCTTCCAGAAGGTTGTCGACCGCGATCCCAAAAACGCGGAGGCCTTCAATGGCATAGGGCTGTGCTATCACGCACAGGGGAAAGCGGACCTAGCGATCGAGGCTTTTCAGAAAGCCATCGCACTCGATCCGGGGATAAGCTATTTCTATTACAATCTCGCACGAACCTACGGCTCAAAGCAACAATTCGATCTTGCACTGATCGCCTATAACAAAACGATCAAAGAGAACCCCAAGAATGGACTGGCGCATTTCGAGCTCGGAAACATATATTTTATGAAGAAAGAGTTCGTAAAGGCAAAGGAGCATTACGAAAAAGCGGCCGGCATATTCGGCGAGAAAACACCATGGGGAAAGCAAGCGCTTCGTAACGCTATAAAGAGCGAAATGCTCATGCAGAGGATGGGAAAGTAATCTTACATCCTCCGCCGAAGGCGGATCCGCCTATGGCGGTCAAATTCCAAATCCCAAAACGAAGGGAAGAATTTCCCGACTACGCCAAGGCTTCGTCAGGCAGGCAAATTCCAAAATAAGCGGTAAGCCAGCAAAACCCCTAACCCGATTTCCAGAATCTCTCCAGCGATTTCCTCACGTAATCATACGCCCGCTCATCACACAAGCGAACCCCCAACTGCGCTCATCGGACGGTGATGACCACCTCGGACGAAGTAAGGGCCTTGGAGCGCCAGTTGGCAAGGGTAATCTTGTCCCCCTCATGGAACAGTGCCGTAGCAAACCAGTAATTGCCGCGGGCGGTTGAGTCAGTGATGGGTAACCTTAGAAGCGGTTCCTGTAGGACCGGGATCACCTTCGTACTCACCGCGGGCTTTATGCCCTGAACTATCACAAACCTGTTATTCTTCCACACAAACGAGAACCAATCCCCCTGCGGGGTCCGGAGGACCACGTATGCCAACATCTTGCGCATACAGGTGATGCGCTCACGCACGACGAGATCCAACACAAACAAATCTCCCGTCCCCACCACCGTTTTGTTCGGCTCCAAATCTACTACAGGCGTTGACGTCCGAGTCGGTGTCGGGGGCAACGTGGGCGTAGCTGTTGGCGTAGGCGTCTGAGTGATAGTAGGCGCCTGGGTCGGGGTTTCGGTCGGTATCTCAGTCGGTGTCTGGGTAGGTGTCTCCGTAGGTGTCTCCGTAGGTGTCTGAGTCGGAGTCTCCGTCGGCGTTATTGTAGGCGTCAGAGTTGGGG
>CAYWRA010000072.1:0-14353 GCA_964460305.1 uncultured bacterium | reverse complement strand
AGCGGGCGCCTGTCCTACTAAGCGGGCCGTCAGGCAGCATTGCCGCGCCGCTCTCCCCCGTCGCGAGCCTTCGCCACACAACCCCACAATCACACCCGAGGGGAGTCACGAGGCCCGCGCCGGTGACCATGACGGCATGCTCCATCCTTACGCCCATCGATGGATCCTTCCGTCCAGGTTGAAGACCTGGCCCGAGACGGTTTTTGTTCCCGCTAGGTGAACGATGAATCGCGCGGCAACCGCTGGATCGGAAAAGCGATCGAGCACGTTATCTCTCCGGGCGGCAATCCGCGCTTTCTCCTCGATCGCGCGCGTCATCGACGTCCGCATGAATCCCGGCATCACGGCATTGACGCCGATCCCCGAGGCGCCGAGCTCTCGCGCGAGGCTCATGGTCAGCCCGATGAGCGCGGCCTTTGAGGCGGCGTAGCCGCTCTCGCCCCGCGCTCCCATGACCCCGAGGATCGAGCAGATGTTGATGACATGTCCCGAGCGTTGCCGGAGCATGTATTTCACGGCGGCCTTCGAGCAGTTGAACGCCCCTTTGAGATTGGTGTCCATCACTTTATCCCAGTCTTCTTCCTGCATGGAGACGAGCAGCGCCTCGTGCGTTATGCCGGCGTTGTTCACCAGCACATCGATCCTTCCCCACCTCTCGACCAGATTCTCGATCATCGCCGCGACGTCTCTGCCGATCCTGACATCCGCGCGATAGCCAAACGCCTCACCCCGCTCGCGCTCGATCTTTCGCGCGATACGCGCAGCATGCGCACCGTGTGAATGGTAGTTGATCGCCACGCGGTACCCCGCCCGCGCGAACTCGATTGCAAGAGCCGCTCCGAGCCCGCGTGAGGCGCCCGTAACCAACGCGACTTTTTTCATGTTTTTGCGCCTGATCTTACTGATTTACCTGTTTAGCCGCGGATGAAACTACTGTCTCCACCCCGCTAATCTCTTTCCTCTCTTTTACTCTTTGTGAAAATTGCCGGCCTGCCTGTCTATCCGCGAAAATCCGCGCTAATCCGCGGCAAAAAACATGTGCATCCCTCGCAGAGGCCCCTTTGGGGCGCGGTTAGGGGTTTTTCAATCTCAAGGCCCAGCTCCCGTATCATCCGGAGATCGTCTTCCGGCTTCCGGCCCTTCGCGGTGAGATAGTCGCCGATCATCATGCCGTTCGCGCCAGCAAAAAATATCTTGCTCTGCGACTCCCCGAGGACATGCTCCCTACCTCCACCGATCCTTATTCTTACCCCGGGCAGCATCAGCCTGAAGAGCGCAATGATCCGCAACGCATCCTCGGCGGAGAGCGGCGGCTGAGATTGGTATGGCGTGCCGCTGATAGGCATAAGAAAATTCAAGGGGACCGAATCCGCTTCCAGGTCGCGCAGCGCCAGGGCGAGATCGACCCTGTCCTCCCACGTCTCCCCCAGGCCGAATATGCCGCCTGCGCACACCTCGAGCCCGGCCCCTTTCGCGGCGGCCACGGTCCTCACTCGGTCCCGCCATTTGTGCGTGGTGCACACATTGGGGAAAAACCGCTCCGAGCATTCGAGATTATGGTGATAGCGCGTGAGACCGGCCTCTTTCAGCGCTCGTGCCATCGCATCATCGAGCTCGCCGAGAGAAGCGCAGGGGACCACGCCGCTCTCATCTCTCAATATCCGGATGATATCGCATACGATCCTCGCCTCGTCATCGCCCAAGCGCCCGCCGCTCGTCACCACGCCGAAATACCCGGCGCCCATCTCCTTCGCCTGATGCGCACGCGTGAGTATCTCCTCTTTATCGAGCATCGGGTACACGGCCGCACCCGTCCGGTAACGCGCCGACTGCGCGCAGAATTTGCAGTCCTCGGCGCAGAGGCCCGATCTGGCATTGACAATGGCGCAGAGATCGACTGTGTTCCCGAACGATTGCCGCCGCAACCCGTCCGCCTCAAAGATCAGATCGTCAAGGGGGGCACGGATGAGCTCCAGCGCCTCCTCGCGGGAAATCGATCCCCCGTCCGTTTTCGCATTCATGATGTTGTGCATGATTTTCTCCATCGGGACAATCGTTAAGTATTATGAGTGCTTAGCTTGACAATTGAAACAAAAAAATAACCCCGCGCAGGGGGGAATGACAAAACCTCATTTTTCGGGATTTGGGATTTGCCCCGCCATGCGGCGGGGTGGGATTTGTCAACCCCTCTCCCTGAATGCGCGTTCGCGCCTGTCCCACGTGAAATTTTTCCACACAAGATAGAGCGCGATCGCCGCTCCCGCAATCGAGACGGCCATCTTCAGCCGCCGGTATCGCCCCACATGGATGGCGAGCGCCTCGATGTACCCTTCCTTGTGAAACACTCCTTTGACCTGCACGTAAGTGCCGCGCGGCAGGGAGGAGAAAGCGCCCCGCACGGGGATCTTCCGCCCGCCCCACCGCAGTAAAAACCCTCCCTCCACGATATCGCCGATGGTCGATTCGCGCGGAGTGTAGATGATCGCGCCATCGTGCGCGGCGGGCTGGGCGAGACAATCATCCAGCTCGCGGCCGGGATGGTGGATGCCTGCATAGACACAGAGGCCCAGCACTACCGCTACACACGCAACTGCTGTCACCCACCGCATGGATCTCTCCGGTAAGCCAAGGCCCCCGATGGCACATAGCGGCACGGTCAGCCGCGCGCGCCGACCTTCTCAAATCTCGTAAGCGCTCCACTGAGCGCTTCAGCCATCTTCTCCCAGGTGTGTGCCAGCGCAACTTCTCTGAGGCGGGGCGCCCCCTCGCCGCATGCCGACCGGATTTTCTCCGCCAATTGCCTGGGGTCCCCCGGCGCCGAGAGCAGCGGATAATCAATGCCGAGGAGTTCGCGCACCGGTCTTAAAGATGTGGCGACTACGGGGACGTCGCAGGCCATTCCCTCCAGGACCTTCAGCGGAAAACAGTAGTTGGTGTACGCATTCGAGGGGTTTGGTACGGCCACAACGTCACAGGCATTGGTGTAGTCCGGGATCTCATTCTGTGGAACGAGCCCCCGGTAGAGCACATCCTCGACAGGGAGCTGTACCGCCTTGTGCTTGTTGCCGGCGAGGAGCAGCGTGGTTGGATAACCTTCCTCACGCAGAATCCGGTGCGCGCGCAAAAGCAGGTCCGCCCCCTTATAGTCGACGAGGTAGCCGAAATAGCCGATGATAATAGCCGACTCCGGCAGGGCAAGCCTCGTCCTGCACTCCATCTTGTCCAGCGACCGGAACTGCTCGGTGTTCACGCCGTTACCCACCACGCACACCGCCTCGCTGCGCATGCCGAGGATTTTTTCCTTCAGGGCGTCGGTGACGCATACGACGAGATCGGCGTCGCGGATGAGCCTCCGGTCGAGCGGACCGAAGAAGGGCAGTTGGTAGATATCGTACGTCTCATAGTTGTCCATGAGATCGTACACGAGCGGCACGCCGGTCCTCTTGCATGGGCCGCGCGCCAGCAGCGCGAATAGCGGATCGCCCTCGGCTATGAGGAGATCGTAACCGCCGCTCCTCAATTCCTCCTCGATCAGGCGCGGGAAAGAGAAGATGCGCGCCTTGCTCAGGGGCCGGATTTTGAACCGGATCGGCCCACGATCGAGGTCGCCATACGCCATCTCGGTGTAGTCCCCGAGGAGGAAGCTCACCGAATGGCCCAGGCTGCTCAGCGCCGCGAAGAGACAGTACGGCCTACCGACTTCCTCGCGCGAGATGTCCTTCGCCGAGGTGTAACGCTTCGTCAGAACGAGAATTTTCATATAGCCCCCCGCGTAATGAACTATTGCAGAAATGACAAATCCCTTGTGAAATCCCCGATCCCAGGTTTTTGAACAATCCAGCCTAGAGACGATTCCGCACATTCCACCAGACCGCCCTGAGCAGCGCGCCGATATTGCGCCATTGCCCCTGGAGGGCAAAAACCGCCATCGCCTTCAGCATCTTCACTACCACAAAGTACGGAAGGAACACAAGGAGAAACGACCCCCAGCCCAGGTGCTTGCGCGCGTAGATAAGCCTCCCCCGTGTTAGGTAATAGGTATATTCGGGGCTCCGCGGCTCGAGCGTCGCGGCTTTCTTGTGCCACACGTGCGCGGAGGGGACGAAAAGGATGCGGCAGCCGGCCTCGAGAGCGCGGCGGCAGAGATCGAGCTCTTCGGAATAGGCGAAGAAGCGCTCGTCAAACAATCCCACCGATTCCAGAAGGCGCTTGCTCAGCAACATGGCGCAGCCCGGCGCCGCGTTCAGCTCCGTCTCACGCTCGTATTGTCCCTTATCCCGCTCGCCTTCGCCTATGGGCAGGCCCTGTGCGAGCAGATGAACGTTCCTGTAGCCCGCATACTGTATAACGCCGGGATTGAAGAAATCATAGACCTTGGGGCTGATGATGTCAGCGCCGCGCGCGCGCGCGACTCCGACCATTTTCCCGACGGCATCGGGTGCGACGGTGCAATCGTTATTCATGACCAGTACGTATTCAGCCCCCCTCTTCAATGCCTCTCCTATCCCGACGTTGTTCCCGCCTGCGTAGCCTAGGTTGGAAGGGTTCCGTACGATCTGCACGTCCTGCACGTCGGAAAACGCCCCGGCGATACGGTCCGCGGATCCATCATTCGAACCGTTATCCACGACTATTATTTCCGGTTTCAGCCCCTCCGACCGCCGGAGCGACCGGACACAGTCGGCCGTGTCATCGGCGCGGCGGTAGTTGAGCACGACCGCAACCACAGACTTATCATTGGCAGATGTGTTGCTCATAAGCTGGAAACCTGGAGAAAATCCCAAATCCCAATATTGAGAAGGTCAAAGTCCGAATGACGAAACCTAATCGTGTTTTTACCTTTGGGATTTGGGGTTTGGGATTTGGGATTTCAATCTGCTGTACATCTCCTCGTATCTCCTCGCATTCTCATCGAGGCTCATGCAGGAGCGCGGGAGATTCTTCCGAAGCGCTGCCAGCCCCCCTGGTTCCTTTACGATCCGCGCGAGCTGTGCGCGGAGCTCCTTCCAGCTCCCAGGCGTAAAGGTCAGTCCATCTACGCCATCTTTGATGAAATCCGACAATGCGCCCACCCTTGAGGTGATGACCGGCAACCGTGAGGCCCATGCCTCCCAGAGAACCAGATTGAACGTCTCATGCCATAGCGCGGGAATCGCCACGACGTCCAATCCGGCCATGATGCGGGGAAGCTCATCGGGCTGATACATCCCCCGGATCTCCACCTGGCCGCGCGGGAACCGCCGGATCGCTTTCATAATGAATCTCGCAAAGCGCGGGGGATAGGCGCGGCCGTAGATTCTGAGCGCGACCTTGTCCGGACTGAATCCCCTGATCGCCTTGAGCAGGGTCGCCACTCCTTTATGAGGCATCACCGTCCCGACATAGCCCACTATGAGCGGCCTTGTGCCGTCATATTCGCTCGCGGGAAGACCGGCGCGCGCTTCGGGGATGGGCGGCGCGCCATGGGGTATGACCGCCACCCTCTCGCATGGAACGCCGAGAGCCTCGTATATTTCCCGGGCCTTTTCCGAGGGGGCGATGAGGATATCTGCTTTGCCGAGATTGTGGAGGAGCCTCGCGCAGCGCTCGCCGTACACGCGCCTCAGTCTTCTCGTCTTTCTCGGCATCGCGAACGGCTGGACGGCCGCGAGCATTTTTAGGACGGTTTTCTCTCCGGGCAAGGCGCCGAGGAAGCCGACGCCCCATTTGAGCCGCTCGATCACCGCCGAGGCCATGAGTGAAAGGGCGCCATGGGCGCAATAGCGCGAGCAGTTGCGGCCGTCGTCGGGCCCGGGGCAGATCGTCCCATCGGGTCTCAAGAGCTGTACGCGCTCGCACGCGTACCAGTAGTCGTGGAGCGATACCACCAAAGGGATGCCGTGTTTTTTTACGATGAGCGGTATCCCCCACGACGCCCCCGAGAGGTGCTGCACGTGCACGAGGTCGGGTCTCAACCGCACGAGCTCGTCTTCGAAGATCTCCTCGATGCGCGGATGGTAGTCGTAGAGGTGCCGGCGGCTCAACTTCGTGAAGTTATTCACGACGCGCATCACCGGTATCCCGTCCCTCTCGTCCCGCATGATCTTGTACTCGGGGTAGCCGAACCGCTCCTCGCGCGCGATCACCGATACGTCATGCCCCATCCCTTTGAGCGCCACGCAGAGCCTTTGCGCGCAGATTTCCGTCCCCGCAACGGCGGTGGGCGGATAGCCATGGACCACGACGAGAATTTTCAATGTCATCCTCGAAAAGTTATGTCAATTGCTCTATGGTTCTACATTGCCAGATATCACTGATCTTTAATCGCAGCCTGCCGCGAGAGCGACGTCCGCAGCCGCCTCGGCAGGCTTCCCGAGTGCTCACCGAGCCACCGCCCGAGCACGCAGCATGCGTGAAACGGGATGCTGAATGGATACCGCCCGATCGGGAGTCCTTTTCGCCTGATATATCTAAGGTCGTCCCTTAGCGACACCAGGAACGTTTTCGAAGACCGGCTGAGTGCCATGGCCGGCGCCAAGCCTGCGCTCCTCACCATACGGCCGTAATCGTAGTGCTGGCGCATCTGCTCCCTCAAGGAATAATCGTGGCTGTGGAGGACGGCCGAATCGGGTTCGTACACGATCGCATAGCCTGCGAGCAGAACCCGCTCGGCCCAATCGACGTCCTCGCCGAAGTCGACGTCGCGGAAAGGAAACCGTTCCCAGACCGAGCGGCGAAGGCAGGAGCTTGTGTTGGCGAAATAAACATAATGCGGCTTACGCGCTTCGAGCTCCTCACGCGAGCTTACCCGCTTCACTATCCTCTCCCGTCCCCCCGCTTGCGGCCACTCCTCCTCGATCTGCCGCGCCAGGGGAAGTGAGCAGCCGTGGCGCGGGATGTGGCGGCTGAAAGCCCCCGCCACGGTGGGGTCTTCGATGAGGGGTTTCAAAAGGTTTTTGAGCCACGAGCCGTCGGCCGGTGTGGCATCCTGCGTGAGAAACACGAGGTATTCGCCCCTCGCCTCCCGGGCGCCGAGATTTCTTGTGGCGCCGTGGTTGAACTCCTCCGGTTTGATGGAGATGAGCCTCACGGGATGGCGCGATGCGATCCGTCTCGTCCCGTCCGTCGAGCCTGAGTCGATGATAACGACTTCGGGGCGGGGAACGCCTCCCTGGGCAAATATGGCTTGCAACTGCTCCTCAAGGTATCGCTCCGCATTCTTGGTGGGTATGATGATCGAAATGGCGTCGTTTTTCATTGCTGCCCGTTTACGGAAGTATAAGACAAGGGAGGGGCGGAATCAATCCAAATGCGTCTTGCGAAACCACACCCCAACGGGGCCCTTTCAGGGGAGGTCACCGAGGAAACAAACCTAACCTGGATTATTCATCTCGTTTGAAATGCGAGATGAATAATCCACCCTACGGGCCGCACCGACTAGTCTGGTGCGGAATGTAACAATCTTGATTAACTATTTGCGCTACAGCAAGTATTTATCGGCCGATCAAAGTTGATGAATAGATCAGGCTAAGATCATTTGTAACCACGGATAAACACGGATGTGGACTACAGTTTCTCGTTTCAAGTTTCTGGTGACCCGTAACGAAAAACGAGCCACTATAACCTGTAGTCATCCTCTGCGTCTTCAGTGATTATTTCTCTGTGCACTCTGTGGTTACACATCAATATTGGGATTTGGGGTTTGGGATTTAACCAGATAATCAGGTAAATAAGGTGTAACATTGTTTGCAGCGCCGAAATCGCTACCGCACTCCGCGGCGGTAATGGTATATTGTGTTTTTTCGATACCAAAACAACGCGGCTTTCCATGTCCGAGATAATCGATAGGCCTATAACCGATCGCGCCTTTGGAGCGAAGAAGCGTCGCCCCTGGATTTATGTCCCCACCACCTACTTTGCCGAGGGAGTTCCCTACGTCATAGTGAACACCGTCTCCGTCATCATCTACAAAAAGATGGGTGTGTCGAACGGCCTCATCACCTCCGCAACGAGCATCCTCTCCCTTCCCTGGGTGCTCAAGATGCTCTGGGGGCCGCTCGTTGACACGCACGCGACGAAGCGGCGGTGGATCGTAGGGATGCAGCTCACCCTGGCTGTCGGGTTCGCCCTGGCGGCCCTCGCGATGCAGTCCGCATCCTTCTTCGCCCTCTCGATCGCCTTCTTCGCCATGATCGCCTTCGCTTCCGCCACGCACGACATCGCCGTGGACGGCTTCTACATGCTCGGGCTTACGCGGACGGAGCAGGCGTTCTTTGCGGGAGTCCGCAGCACCTTCTATCGGGTCGCGATGCTCTTCGCCTCCGGGGGCCTCGTCGTCCTTGCAGGACACATCGAAAAGATGACGGGGGACGTCCCGCTCAGTTGGATCGCCCCCCTGGGCGCTGCGGGCGCACTCTTCGCAATGCTCGCGGCCTTCCACACCTGGTATCTTCCCCGTCCCGCCGCTGACGGCGCCCGGCGCGCTGGGACTGAGGAGGGGACCGGTCCGCCGCAGCCTTGGCGTAGGCGGGCCTCTTTCTTCACGGTCTTTCGGTCGTACTTCACCCAGCCGCAGATAGCCGCCGTGCTCGCCTTCATCCTCCTCTACCGTCTCGGCGAGGCGATGCTGGTGGCGATCGCCCCCATCTTCCTGCTTGAGGCACCCTCATGCGGAGGTCTCGGCCTCTCGACCGAAAGCATCGGTGTCATATACGGAACGGTGGGGACTTGCTGTCTCCTCGCCGGGGGCATCCTCGGCGGCTTTCTAATCGCACGCTTTGGCTTTCGCCGGTGCATCTGGCCGATGGCGCTTGCCCTGAACGTCCCCGACCTCGGCTACCTATATATGGCGTGGGCCCAGCCCCCCCTCCCATGGGCCTGCGGGCTCGTAGCGGTCGAGCAGTTCGGTTACGGTCTGGGGTTCACCGGATTCACCATCTTTCTCATGTACATCGCCAGGGAACCGTTCAAAACGTCCCACTATGCCATATCCACCGGCCTGATGGCGCTCGGTATGATGGTTCCGCGCGCCGCCAGCGGCTTCCTACAGGAATGGCTCGGTTACCCCGCCTTCTTCGCCATCGTTTGCCTCCTCACTATCCCCGGCATGATCGCGATCTTCTTCATACCGAAGGAAGATGCGTGACCGCCGCCCACCCATCAGTGGATCCATAACAATGTGAACCACAGAGGACACAGAGAGGGCACACACCCATAATGGGCCCCATTGGGGGAGAACACAGAGAAGGCAGTTAATTTTAGCCGCGCCCCGATGGGGACCCCTTCGGGGGAGGAGACGGGTAAACGCGGATTATTCTTTATTCCGGGAACCAGAAACTATTTTTACCGTAGTGGGTTTCTGTGCCCTCTGTGATTATTTCTCTGTGTACTCTGTGGTTACCGTTAAGGGCCGCCCGCATTGACATGCCATGAGGGAAAAGGTATTATCGTTTATTACCATAGAGACCACCGAATGAAGCTTGTTATCCAAATTCCGTGCTACAACGAGGAGCCGTATCTCGAGAGTACGCTCCGCGACATCCCCCGCCAGATCCCGGGCATAAATACGATGGAGTTTGTCGTAGTGGACGACGGATCGACCGATGGGACCGCGGACGTGGCGCGGCGTGCCGGCGTCCAGCACCTCGTCCGATTCAGAAACCGGAAGGGTCTGGCGCAGGCGTTCATGGCCGGACTGGACGCTTCCCTCAAGGCCGGCGCCGACATCATCGTCAATACCGATGCCGACAACCAGTACTGCGGCGCCGACATCCCGCAACTCATCGAGCCGATCCTAAACGGGGAGGCCGACATGGTCATCGGCGACCGCACCATTGATAAGCTCCTCCACGTGTCTCCCTTGAAACGATTCCTCCAGCGTTGGGGGAGCTGGGCCGTGCGGCGCATCTCTGGCACCGACATCCCCGACTGCACGAGCGGTTTCAGGGCGTACAACCGGGAAGCGGCATTGCGCATCAACATCGTCTCACAGTTTACCTATACGCTCGAATCGATCATCCAGGGAGGCAAGAAGGACATCGCCATCGCCCACGTGCCGGTGCGGACGAACAAAGAGACGAGGGAGTCACGGCTCTTTTCGAGTCTCTGGGAATATGTCAAAAGATCCGTGAGCACGATGGTTCGCATCTACACCATGTACGAGGCATTCAAGGTTTTTATCTTTTTCGGCACCATGGGATTGCTTATGGGCGGGATCCTCTCCGTGCGGTTCCTCTACTTCTATTTTACTTCCGGCGGGCAGGGGCATCTCCAGTCGCTCATATTTGCGGCGATTTTTATGATTATCGGTTTCCAGGTTATGCTCATCGGTCTCATCGCCGACATTATTTCGTCCAACCGGCGCCTCATTGAGGACGCACTGTATAGAATCAGGAAAATGGAGCTGAGAGACAGCACAAAGCCGAAAGTGTAAGGTTTAACATATATCTATTCAACAACATCTTACAACCCATACGGCAGTTTTTAACCGCAGAGACGCAGAGAGTACGGAGAAGACAATTCAACTGTTTTACAAAGAGTAAAAGAGGGGGGAAGAGGAATCGAATAGAGTAGCCCTTCACACCTGGTATTCTCTTTTACTCTTTGTGGAATTTAGCCTCTTCGTGTCTTTGCTAAGATATTGGAGGGTACTTATGAACATTCTCGTTACCGGAGGCGCCGGATTCATAGGCAGCTTCCTCGTCGACCGCCTGATCAAAGAGGGCCACCGGGTGAGGATTTTCGACAGCCTCGATCCCCAGGTGCATCCCGGAGGCAAGGAACCGGACCATCTCAACCGCCGGGCGGAGTTTGTCCGCGGGGACGTCCGCGATTACGATGCGTTGGTAAAGGAGCTCGATGGCATCGAGATTGTCTCGCACCATGCGGCAGCCGTCGGTGTCGGACAGAGCCAATACCAGATAAAGCACTACGTAGACGTTAACATAGGCGGGACCGCGAACCTCCTCGACATCCTCGCCAACAGGAAGCACGGCGTCAAAAAGCTCGTCGTCGCGGCCTCCATGAGCAGCTATGGCGAGGGGGTTTACGACTGCGCGTCTTGCGGCCGCGTGCGCCCGCCCCTCAGGCCGGAAGATCAGTTCGAAAAACGCGACTGGGAATGCCACTGCCCGAAATGCGTCGGGCGGCTCAAACCCCTCCCGATACGGGAGGATGACGAGCGGATCGCCACGTCGATCTATGCCATCACCAAGATGGTCCAGGAGGAAATGTGCCTGAATATCGGGCGCACCTACAATCTTCCCACCGTTGCGTTGCGGTATTTCAATGTGTACGGGCCGCGCCAGTCGCTCTCGAACCCCTATACCGGCGTTGCCGCGATATTCATGAGCCGTATCAAAAACGACAACTCGCCCGTGGTCTTCGAAGACGGCCTGCAATCCAGGGATTTCATCTCGGTCCATGACATTGTCGAGGCGAACGTGCTCGCGATGACGAAGTCGGAGGCCGATTACCAGTTCTTCAACGTCGGCTCTGGAAGGGTCACGACGGTCCGCGAAATCGCCGAGATCATAAGCAATCTCTGCGGCAAATCAATCGAGCCCACCATTACGATGAAATTCCGGAAGGGAGACGTGCGCCATTGCATTGCGGACACGGGTAAAATCAAGGGGGCGCTCGGATTCAAGGCCAGGGTCGATTTCCGGGACGGGATGAAGGAGCTCATCGAGTGGAGCGCGGGGGTCAAGGCGGTCGACATGGTGGACAAGGCTACCGAGGAGCTTAAAGCGCGGGGTCTTGTGGCGCAGGATTAACTTAAACCACACCCCAACGGGGCCGCTTCTGGGGATGGATGCAATTGGGTTAGAATCCAGAAGATAGAGTTCAGGAGTCAGTATTCTTGGTTCTGGCTTCTATAGTTTTTTGTCATTTGGTATTTGTTATTCTCAATATTGGGATCGGGGGTTATTTTGTCCATAGCATCCTTCAAGGCAAAGAGTTGGCTAATACGTCTGCTGCTGGTCTTCTTTGCCACCGGCGCGTATGCCTACGACATCCGTACGAACGGCCAGGGGATCCCCCTTCATTGGGCAAACACGCTCCTTCCCATTCCCTATTATATCGACCGCAGGGGATGCGGCGACATTTCCGACGGGAGCGACATCGCGGCTATCCAGTCGGCGTTCCAGACCTGGGAAAACGTGGCGAGCGGGAGAATCGCGTTCCAGTTCGCCGGCCTCGTGGAGAGTGGCAGCGTCGGCACGGAAGCGAACGTGGTCATGTGGATCAAAGAGGAATGGCCCTACGACTCACGCTACGTCGCTAAGACCCGGCTCTATTACGACCAGGCGGAGGGGCGCATCCTCAAGGTCGAGGTGGCGCTCAACGGCCGCGACTACAGATGGTCGACGAACGGGGAGGGGGGCACACTCGACGTCCAGAACGTGGCGACGCATGAGGTAGGCCATTTTATAGGCCTCGGCGACGTCCAGACCATGGGGCAGACGATGTTCGAGTACATCCTTCTGGATGAAAAGTCCAAGCGAGCGCTCACCGACGACGACATCGATGGGGTCCGGGCCGCCTATCCGGTTGTGTCCCAGGAAGAACAACTCGCCCTTAAGACGTATTCAATCGATTGCGTCGGTCGAACCGTCCACCCCACCGATAAAACCTTTCCCCTGCTGAATACGAAGGGATTTGTAGGTCTCTGCTCTCTCGCCGATTCGGGCTTGCCCGGATCTTACACCGGCATCATCCGGGCGCATGACGGCGCAGTCACGCTCTCGGCCATGGGACCGGACGGCACAATAGCGCGCGACTACGCCATCCAGTGTCCCTATGCTATCAATCCGGGGAGGATTCGGGCCGTCTCCTCCCTCGACAGCGATGGCGACGGCGCTCCCTCGGACATCGCGGCGCTCGTTTTAACGCCCGACGGTATGATGCTTCTGTCCGGTTCGGTGCCGCGCGCCGACGACGGGCAAAAGAACGTTGTCATGACATCCCACTCCGTAAAGGGAGCGGATGAGGCGGTGGCTTTTGCGCCGCTCACTCCTGGGGATGGAGAGACAGGAACAATCATCGCCATGGCCGAGAAGCGCAGGAACCGTGACTTCTATGTCTCGATCGCGCGGGCGACGAGCGGCGGAGAGAACGGGCAGGTTGTCACCCTTACGGCGCTCCGGTCGTGGGGGATTCCCGATTGCGCTAGCATCATCGGCTTGGCAACGCGCGACGGTAAAAACGTGAACCGCGAGATCTCCATCCTCCTGCGCAACGGGCGAGGCGACATGGAAGTAGCGGTATATGCCGCCCCATTCGCCCCCGCTCCGGCTGCCGGAGAAACGCTCGAACCGACGCACAGATTTGACGCCGGATTGATCGCCTCAGCCGGCAGGGCGATTGCAGTATCCTCCATCCTCTCTAACGATTCCAACGACCTCCGGACCCTCTCAGTCATCCTCGCAAAGTAACAGCCTTCTAACCATTTCTTGCGCCTGATTATCCGGACTCCCCTGAATATCCCAGCTAAAAAATCTTTCACAAAGAGTAAAAGAGAGAAAGAGGAAGATATGGAAAGGTTCATCGAGCGTCAGATTGCCGAATGCCCGATTGAGAATGATGACAGCCGGACCGGGAGGCTGGTGCGGGAGATGCGGGAGAAATATCGGACGGAATGAACCGCAGAGGGTGAAGAGATCTGCGGAGAGGGAACCACGAAATACACGAAAGACACAAAATCATCATCCTGATCCCCCCAAATAGCAGAGAAAATCAGGGTGATCTTTAAAACAGCAACAACAGTTTCTTGTTACCGGTTTCCAGTCCAAAATAGAGACTGTTCAACGTGAAACCACGAGATTACACACCCTCCAGCGGCGGGCGGGGATTTTCACGAGATTATGATTAAGAAACCGGTTGGAATAAATCTTGTGTAAATCTGTGGTTAAAAACGTTACACCTTAAACTTTTGACTGTGGTTCCCTCCTCTTCCCTTTACTCTCCGTGAGAACCGGTTGCGGCAGCTCCATATTTTTTAGGGCGATTCTGCAATTATCAATGACAGCAACTATTACCAATACTACGCACGAGTTTTGAGACCATCATCCATTTTATATGGATGAAATATGGATGATTTAGTGGGGTTGTGTTTATGTGAGAAGTGTGTGTAAATATAAAATGTCATTTCGGGGTGGTGCGTCATGAACTATATGGAAACTATAATGGTTACCATTATCATGTTTTGGTATTTGTCATTCTCAATATTGGGATTTTTCCCAGGAGGGGAGTTATGAAGAGCATGATGCAATGGTTGTTTATTGTATGTCTTTTTTCACTGGGGCTGTTGCCCTGCGCGGCGCCGTGCGGCACTCAAACTCAGAGTGGTGACCCTATAGATGTAACATACATG
>CAYWRA010000071.1:0-14399 GCA_964460305.1 uncultured bacterium | reverse complement strand
TATCCTTCTCCTCTCCTCCTATTCAATGCGTTGCGTACATAGCAATTCCCTCGGGTATAAAATCCCAAATCCCAAATCCCAAACCCCAAAGTTACCATTTTGGGGGGATTGCACGGATTGTAAAAACTACGATATTGCTTACCACGAAAGGATTGAAAGATATTTCCCCCAGCACCTGATTTACCTGATTCCTCCTGACCATCAGGGCAGATCAGAGTAATCAGGTGCGGAAACAGTTGCTCCCTCGCCTCGGGGGGCGGTGAAAACCTCTGTTTCTTCCCCGTTATTTCTTCTCCGCTAATCACTTATCCTCTTTTACTCTTTGTGAAAAATTGTTTCTTGGCGCGCTTCGTGGTAAAAGTTTTTGTCTGCTTCTCACATGCTCAATTCCACGATGTCGCCGTCCCGGAGGGGATAATCCCTCCCCACCGCTTGTCCCGGAAACCGCGCCGATCCCCATACGCGCGCCTGCTTGAGCGACCTCGCGAAATCCTTGTGCACGTGCGCGGCGAAGTCGAGAACGGTAGAATCTTTCCTGATCGTGAACGGCTGCGCTAGGTCGGGTTTTGCGCCCGGCTCCTTGGAGTAGATACGGATCACGCCGAGGAGCCCGAACGTCCGTTTGCGCAAGGCGTCACGCTCTTCATCCCCGGCCGCGACGTTGGAGAACGGTACGATGTCGAACCTCCCGGCATAGAGCTTGTTGATGAGCGGGAAATTCTCGCGCGCCCGTTCAAGATCCATTTTGGTCGCTACGAGTATCGCTCTCTTGCCCGGCGGTCCCTGTCCCTCGCCTGCGGTAATTCCCTGCCGTTCCCCGAGATGGATCTGTCTTCCATCGAGCTCCGCAAGCACCTCCTCCATCCGGTCGAGGCAATCTTTGTCGGAGGCGTCCGCCGCCACAAGTGCGGCGTCGGCGTTCCTGATGATGTTGAGGCACCAGAACTCGATATGGCGGGTGGCGATGGCCGGCAGGTCGACGAGCTGGACCCGAACGTCGAGCCATGGCATCATCGCCGGCTGGGGAAGCAGCGTCGTAAACGGATAGGGGGCTATCTTGATGTCCGCGCCGGTGAGGGCGGCTACGAGGCTCGATTTTCCCGAATTGGGATGGCCGACGACCACGATCTGGCCGGCCCCCTCTCTCACCACGCTGATCGAAAAGCCTTTCTTGCCCTTCTTGCTTTCTTCAGCCTGTTTTTTTAGTTGAGATATCCGCCGTTTGAGATCGGCCTGTATCTTGTCGGTACCCTTGTGCTTGGGGAGAAGGGCCCACATCTCCTCGATGATGGCGATCTTCTCCTCGGGATCCCTCGCCGTCTTGAGTTTTTGCTCGGCGGTAATGTATTGTGGGGGTAGGTTCGCTGGCACGTTGGCAACAGCCTAAAGTTGAAGGTTTAAAGGGGGTCCGGTAGCCTCTTTTTCTATGCCAGGGCGCTCCCGCACCATTTGCACTTGCGGGCGACGTCAAGGACGGCCTCGCCGCAGTCGCGGCAGGTCTTTGTCTTCGGCGGAGGCGGGGGCGGGGTTTCCTTGAGAAAGGCCTTCGTGATCAGGAACACCACGAAGGAAACGATCGCGAAGTCGATGACCGTATTGATGAACATACCGTAGCCAAGGGCGGCTCCAGCCTCTTTGGCCTTCGCGTAGTTGTCGTATATCTTGCCCGGCGTCAGGTTGAAATAGAGATTCGAAAAATCAATGCCTCCCGTGATCTTCCCGATTACCGGCATTAGGACGTCGTTGACCAGGGAACCCACGAGCTTGCTAGTCGCCGCGCCGATAATGACGCCGATCGCCAGGGCAAGCGCATTGCTTTTAAAGAGAAAGCTTTTGAAATCCCTTATCATCGTGGTCATGTTTCTCTCCTTGTACAGGATCCTCGAATCAACAAAAAGGGGGAGGCGCGTCAATAATGAGCGCCCCCCCCTTTTCCAATCTCTTGAAAGCGAAGGCTTATTTGCCGGAGCCAGCGGGCAGTATGTCCTTAACCTTCTCCATCATCCCCGTGCCTTCTTTTTGGGCACCGGTCTTCTCCTCGGACCCGGGAAGCGCCCCCTTCACCTTTTCCATCATGCCAGAGCCTTCCTCTTTGGTGGCGGCTTTTTCCTCAGCCCCGGGAAGCGCTTCCTTGACCTTCTCCATCATACCCGCGCCTTCCTTCTTCGTGCAGGCCTTCTCCCCGGAACCGGGTAGCACGCTTTTCACCTTCCCCAGGATTCCTTCTTCTTTCTGCTCCTGGGCGGTGGCAAGGCCGACGCACACCACAAATGCGATAAGCGCCAGCGCAATGACCATACCTCTCATCATATCAACCTCCTCTCAAATGACTTGTTCGAACGGTCTCCCCCCCGCTCCGCCGCGGAGGGATTCATGCATGGGCCGTCCTTTCAATTCGTGAAAAATTGTAGTAAAGTACTGGCCTAACTGCAATGGGAATTGAGGTTTCAGCGTCAACCACAGAGCACACAGAGAAGGCACACTCCAAGGGGGCCCCTTTCCCAACGGGATCCCTTTCCCAACGGGATCCCTTCGGGACGGGACGGGGGAGAACACAGAGGAATAAGCCACACTTTAATTTCAACCACAGATGCGCACGGATGTGAAAACAGCCTAAAGTTTAAGGCTGAAGGCCGAAGGAGTCAGTCACGCTTTGAACTTTTTGCTTTAGCCTTTTTGCTGCAGTAAATCTCAGTGTCCTCTGTGATCGATTCTCTGTGTACTCTGTGGTTAAGGGCGGTATCGGCGTATCATGCAAAAAGCAATCATCATAGGCGCCTCCGCGGGGATAGGGAGGGAGATGGCAAAGGTTCTCGCCGGCGAGGGTATCGTCCTCGGCCTAGTAGCCCGGAGGCTGGAACTATTGACCGCTCTCCAAAATGAGCTTCCTGCCAGAAGCTACGTCAAGCAAATCGATATAACCAAGACCGATGAAGCCAGGAAGCTGTTGGACGAGCTCATGCGCGAGATGAGCGGCGTTGACCTCATTATCATCAGCGCGGGCGTCATTTTCCAGGATCCCGGCTGGGACGAAGAGCGGGAGACGATCAAAATAAACGTCACCGGCTTCACCGCCATGTTCGATTACGCCTTTAACTACTTCTGCAAGAGAGGAGGGGGGCACATCGTGGGCATTTCATCCGTCGCCGCCATCAGGGGTGGGCGCGGCTCGCCCGTCTACAACGCATCAAAGGCGTTCGTCTCCAGTCTAATGCACGGATTCAGGATCAGGGCGTGGAGAATGGGGGCAAACGTTTGCATCACGGATATCATGCCAGGCCACGTCTCCACCGGGATGATGGTTGGGCAGCGGGGCGCATTCTGGGTCATCCCGACTGAGCAGGCCGCGCGCCAAATCGCCGCGGCGATCAGGAAAAAGAGGAAACACGCCTACATCACGCCACGGTGGCGGATTGTAGCATGGTTGATGCGCATCCTTCCGGACAGCGTATACGCACGGTTTGAAAGCTAGGCGATGTCAGATGAATACCGTAAGCTTTAAGCTGTTTGATCTTATAGTTTATTGCTTACCGTTAACATTGGGGTTAGCCCCGCACCGACTAGTCTGGTGCGGAATGTTGGCAGTTTTGCATAACTATTTACGCTACAGTAAGTATTTATCGGCCGATCAAAGTTGATGAATAGATCAGGTTAACATGGCATGTAATTTATATGTGACAATATGCCCTGATTGTGTATAATGCGTTCCCCCGCCGAATGGCGTGCAATCCACTTGGCATTGAAAGGACACATGATGAATCCAATCGCGGATAAAATCGCGAAGTTGAAAGCCCGCATACAATGGGGCAATGAAATGGGATATTACTTTTATCTCCAGCCCGTCAAGAACCTGGACGGCGCCCGGGTCATGGTAAAGGGGCGGGAGATGCTCATATTTGCTTCCTACAGCTATCTTGGCCTGATAGGCCACCCCAAGATCAACGCCGCCGCACAGGCGGCCATCGAGGAATACGGGACCGGCACGCACGGCGTGCGTATCCTTGCCGGATCGCTCGAACTCCACCAGGAGCTTGAGAAAAAAATCGCCGCGTTCAAGGGAACCGAGGATGCTATCGTATTCTCAAGCGGCTACGTCACCAACCTCGCCACCGTCTCCACTCTTGTAGGAAGGGGCGACGTAGTCATCTGCGACAAGCTGAACCACGCAAGCATCGTGGACGGCTGCATCCTGTCGCGCGCGAGGTTCGTGCGCTGCAAGCACAACGACATGGCGGATCTCGATCGGTGCCTCGCCGAGGCGGACCCCGCAGCGGGCAAGCTGGTGGTCGCCGATGCGGTGTTCAGCATGGACGGTGACATCATCAACCTCCCCGAAATGCACCGGCTTTGCAAGAAATACGGCGCAATCCTCATGGTGGATGAGGCGCATTCCCTCGGCGTCCTGGGGAAAACGGGCCATGGGATCGAGGAGCATTTCGGCATGACGAATGCCATCGATATCAAGATGGGCACCATGAGCAAGGCCATACCCAGCGTGGGTGGTTACATCGCCGCCGACAAGGACACGATCATGTACCTGAAGCACGTAGCTCGGGCCTTTGTCTTCTCGGCCGCGCTGCCCCCGCCGGCCGCCGCCGCGGCCAAGGCGGCCTTCGAGGTGATCGAAGAGGAGCCGCAGCGAGTCGCGAAATTACAGCGTAACGTCAGGTTCTTCCTCGACGGCCTGAGGGCGAGAGGATTTGACACCCTCCAGAGCGAAACAGCGATCGTGCCGATCATCTGCGGCAAGGACGAGAAGACGTTGATGATGTGCAAGCTCGCGCAGGAGAAGGGGCTCTTCGTAATGCCGATCCTCTCCCCCGCGGTGCCGCCCGGCACAAGCCGCCTCAGGGCCGCGGTGACCGCAGCGCATAGCGAAGGTGACATCAATCAAGCGCTGGATGTCCTTGAAAAGGTCGGCAAGCTGGTGCGGGTCATCCGGCGGGCTCCGCGCAAGGATCCGGGACCCATTACGGCTAGCGCTCAGACCGTCACGTCCGGACAGCGGTAAGAATCAGGTCCCAGGAACTCTCTCCCCCGAAAGGCGCACCCGAGTAGTCCCCGCGCGCCTCCAAACGGCTGAAACCCGAGTCGGTAACGAGCCGCAGCAGATCGTCGGCATCTATTGGCAGTAGCACTCCGCGCGTAACCTGTGAACCCCAGCCACAGTCACCTTCCCGTCCATGTACCGTGACTACATCCACCTGCCGAACTCGCGGGAGGAATATCTTCTGAAAAAATTCCCTGCGGCCCTCGGCGCCCGTCACCCGAAGAGGCTGGGCGACCATCTCGCTTTTCAGCAGCGAGCGGTAGTTGAGCACGTGGAGCGTCAGCACCCCGCCCGGCCGGCAGACGGTGGCGAAGTTGCGTATGGCGTTTTCGACATCGGAGAGGGCGGGGAGCTGCGAGAGCGAGTTTCCGACACATATGACCGCATCGAATCGGCGTACTGGAAACTTCCGGCCGAGCCCTGAAAAGGCGGCCGTCTCGAACTGCACTTTTACTCCAGCGTCCGCCGCATTCTTCCGCGCCAGCTCTATCATCTCCCGGTCGATGTCTATGCCGGTGACGTCCAGGCCGTTTTTCGCAAAAAGGATAGCGTGCCTGCCGGTGCCGCAGGCGCAGTCGAGCACGGTGGAGACGCGGTGCTTGGTGAACAGGTCGCGATAAAACGGCCACTCACGCGTCAGCCGCCTCTCCCAGTTGACTTGGGCGTCGTAATCAGACGGGTTCATGTTTGTTCACCAACCGCCAATAGGAAATCCCAGATCCTCCGCCAAAGGCGCCAGCGCCATAGGCGGTTCCGCCTCGGGAGGTCAAACCCCAAATCCCAATATTGAGATGACAAATCCCCCGACTACGCCAAAGGGGCCCCTTCGTGGCATGCCTCCGTAACAGATTATACATCACACTCTAATCGTGCCGCGAAATTTTTAGATTGACATTTTTCCTTTAGCCGATATAATTCCCACCATAATAGTAGATATAGTAGGATATATCCAAGGGATGCTGCCATGCTAAAGTTATCCACTAAAGGCCGCTACGGAGTGCGGCTTATGCTCGATCTTGCGATGCACGAAGGCCAGGGCCCCGTACCCTTGCGGGATATCGCAAAGAGACAGAGTATTTCGGAAAAGTATCTCGGGCACCTGATTCCTCCGCTTAGAGATGCGGGATTGATCCGCTCCTCGCGCGGCGCGAATGGGGGATATGTGCTTGCACAGCCTCCCTCTCAAATATCGCTCAAGGACGTCCTGACCGTGCTTGAGGGGCGGATATGCCTGGTCGATTGCGTCACCAATCCGTCCCTGTGCCCTCGGTCCCGAAATTGCGTGCCGAAAGATATCTGGCGGGACGTCTCGGAAACCATATCTCGAACCCTTGAATCGTTCACACTGGGGAAGATGATCGAGAAACAGAAGTCGGCGATGGGGGCAATCAACTACGCCATTTAGTTCAACTGAATGGCGGGTTGAACGTTTTATGAGCAACGACGCGGATGCCTTTGTCCAAATAAATAAAACCATTCTTGCGGAGATCGACGCGGCACTACGCAAGCTTAAATTCGGCACCGTGACGATCACCGTGCACGATTCCAGAATTGCGCAGATTGAAGTCTCCGAAAAGAAGCGCTTCGACAACCTGTGGAGGTTTGAGAGAGGAGGTGGCATTTAGCCTGGATTTATTCATGGATTAAGGCCCGGACCCGCGCCCCGAAGGGGCCTAATGGCTGTAAGCTTAAGTCGTAAGCCCTGTTTAGCTGTAAGATCAAACAGCTTAAAGCTTGGAATCCGGGAGCCGGAATCCAGAAGATAGAACCCGGCAGAATAAATGACAAATACCAAATGACAAATGAATGACAAATGACCAAATAACAAAACCGCACCGCGTTTTGTCATTTGTACTTTGTCATTTGTCATTCTCAACATTGGGATTTTATAACATCCACCGGCCTGCCGGAGACCGCTTATTCTCACATATACGCGCTGATGCGACCAGTTAACTGGAGTATTCGGCAATATTTCAGGAGGATTACGATGAAACTGGTCGTATCTGTTTTAATGATTGTTGTTACGTTCGCCTCCTCGCCCGGCCCCGCACTCGCGGATGTCGATGCCGCGAACACCGCAGGGGCGGAGGATACCGCGCCGCGCAATGCGGAAGCGGACGCGGCGAAAAAACCGGCGAAGGCGCCGCCGCTGCCGTTCCATACTATTGAGGGATATGGCGGAGGGGCGATCACGCCGATGGCATACCTGGTGAATCCCGGACCGGAGGGCGCCATCTTCGGACTTCCCTCCGGCGCATATTCACAGGTATTCATGCCAAACGGGAAGAAGGATCTCGAGGCGTGGACGTTCACGGAGACGCTGTTAAGGAGACTGGAGCTCGGCTACGGCTTCGACCGGTTGGGATTGGGAACGTTGCCGCAGGATATCTCGGATGCCACCGATGTCGGTATAGGGACCCACCATGTCCTGCTCCATAATTTCAATGCGAGGGCGCTCCTGCTGGAAGAGGGCTCGTTTAGGCTCCCCCTGCCGGCGCTTACCTTCGGCACGAAGTTCAAGTACAACGACGGGATCCAGGCGATAGACCACAAGCTCGGTGGCGCGCTCAAGGACATCGGTCTCGATAAATCGAACGGTGTGGATTTTACGCTCACCTCGACGAAGACCTTTGTGCTGCCTGTCATAAAGCGTCCGCTCATCACGACGGCTGGAATCCGCGGGAGCAGCGCGGCGCAGATAGGCTTGCTGGGTTACGGGGACAAGTGGAGACCGTCGTTTGAAGGCAACGTGGCGTTTCTCCCCACGGACTGGCTGCTGGTGGCCTATGAGCTCCGCCAGAAGCAAAGCCCGTATGGCACGATCCCGGGCCTGATCGGCAAGGAAGATTCATGGAATGCGATTGACGTGAGCTGGATCGTCAACAGCCATATAACGCTGGTCGGCGGCTGGGGGGCATTCGGCAACGTCACGAATGAAAGAGAAAACGGCACCTGGTGGTTGCAGCTCAAATACGAGATCTGAGCGGTATAAATCGAGAAGGAAAGGAATCCAGCCATGTCATCAAACAATAAGAGACTGGGACTTGCAACGATTGCGCTACATGGGGGGCAGGTGCCGGACCCCACGACGGGCGCGCGCGCGGTCCCCATTTATCAGACGACTTCATACGTGTTCAAGGACACCGACCACGCGGCCAATCTGTTCGCGCTGAAGGAATTCGGGAACATCTATACCCGCATTATGAACCCCACCACCGACGTCTTCGAGCAGCGCGTCGCTCAGATCGAAGGCGGGACGGGGGCCCTGGCGGTTTCGAGCGGACAGGCTGCGGAGACACTCGCCCTACTTTCGATCACGCGGCCCGGGGACGAGATCGTGTCGGCGAACAATCTCTACGGCGGGACGTATCAACTGTTTCACTACACGTTGCCCAAGCTGGGGAGGACCGTGAGGTTCGTCGATTCATCGAAGCCGGTGAAGTTCGAAAAAGCGATCACCGAAAAAACCAGGGCGATCTACGCGGAGACCATCGGGAACCCGAAACTCGACGTCCCCGATTTCGAGGCGATCGCCCGCATCGCGCATGGCGCGGGCGCGCCTTTGGTGGTGGACAACACCGTGGGCGTGGGCATCGTCCGTCCCATCGAGTTCGGCGCCGACGTCATCGTGAACTCGGCGACGAAGTTCATCGGCGGGCACGGCAACTCGATAGGGGGTGTGATCGTCGATTCGGGCAATTTTGCCTGGAACAACGGAAAATTCCCGGAGTTTACCGAGCCCGACCCCAGCTACCACGGCCTGAAGTTCTGGGACGTGTTCGGAAATTTCCCGGGTCTCGGCAACGTCGCGTTCATTATCAAGACAAGGGTGCAGTGGCTCAGGGACGTGGGTGCGTCATTAAGCCCGTTCAATTCCTTTTTGTTTCTCCAGGGGCTTGAAACGCTTCCGCTGCGGCAACGGAAACACTCCGAGAACGCGATCGAGATCGCCCGCTTCCTGGACGATCACCCCCTCGTTAATTGGGTGAACTACCCCGGGCTGGAGGACAACCCGAATCACCCTGTCGCAAAGAAATATCTGAAAGGCTCCTACGGGGCGCTCGTTGGCTTTGGGATCAAGGGAGGTTTGCAGACGGGAAGGAAGTTCATCAACTCGGTGAAGCTCCTCTCGCATCTCGCCAACATCGGCGATGCAAAGAGCCTGGTGATCCATCCCGCGTCCACGACCCATCAGCAGCTCACGAAGGGCGAGCAGCTCGAGACGGGGGTCACGGAGGACTACGTGCGCCTCTCGATAGGTTTGGAGGACGTGGTAGACATCAAAAACGACATCGACCAGGCCTTGCAGAGCGCCGTGAATTGAAGGGATTCAGCGATGAGCAAAATATTCAGAGACATTACTCAAACGATCGGAAATACCCCCCTTGTGAAGCTGAACAGGATCGCCGATGGTGTGAATGCGACGGTGCTGGCAAAGCTGGAATCGTTTAACCCCCTGTCGAGCGTCAAAGACAGGATCGGGCTCTCGATGATCGAGGACGCGGAGAAGCGCGGGGTACTCACCAAGGATTCGGTGCTTATCGAGCCTACAAGCGGCAACACCGGGATCGCACTCGCGTTCATTGCGGCGTCAAAGGGATATAGACTTATCCTCACCATGCCGGAGACCATGAGCGTGGAACGGCGGCAACTACTCGCCATATTCGGCGCGGAGCTCGTTCTCACCCCCGGCAGCGAAGGGATGAAAGGGGCGGTGGCAAAAGCCGAGGAGTTGGCGGGCAAAACCCCCCACGGGGTTATGTTGCAGCAGTTCAACAATCCCGCCAATCCGGAAATCCATCGAAAAACGACCGCGGAGGAGATATGGAAAGACACCGATGGGAAGGTGGACGTCCTCGTAGCGGGGGTCGGGACGGGCGGGACCATCACCGGCGTGGCCGAGGTCATCAAAAAGAGAAGAAAGGGATTTCTTGCGATTGCGGTCGAGCCGGAATCCTCTCCCGTCTTGTCGGGGGGTAAGCCCGCACCGCATAAGATCCAGGGGATCGGGGCCGGGTTCGTCCCGCAAGTCCTGAACCGGGCCATCATCGACGAGGTGATCCGGGTGAAAGACGAAGATGCGGGAGAAACAGCCCGGCGGCTTGCGAAACTCGATGGCATCCTTGCCGGCATATCCGGTGGAGCGGCCCTGTGGGCCGCGTTGGAAGTCGCAAAGAGGAAAGAGCACAAAGGTAAGGTCGTCGTCGTGGTTCTCCCGGACACGGGAGAAAGATATCTTTCCACTTGGCTTTTTCAATATCGGTAGGAAGTCGGTGGAAACGACTTTTTCCTAGACCAAGCTATTCATCGACGGCGGAGGGATATGATGGAGATGGGCGGAAGTGTGGAGAAGGTGCGTAAGACGATAGACGTCCGCGGCGTCGCTTGTCCCATGAATTATGTCAGGGTCATGATGGCGTTCGAGGGGCTCCGCCACGGCGAACTGCTTGGGGTAACTATCGACGACGGCAAATCGCTTTCGTCGGTGCGGAAGAGCGCCATCGAGGACGGCCATAAAGTCATAGCCGTCCGGCCCGTGGGGGAGGGACATTGTATGGTCATAGAAAAAAACACCCCCGTCGATGACGGCAGCCCCATCGAAGAACCCCCTCCCGTGAAAACGGCAAGATCCATCTACCTCGACAACGCCGCGAGCACCCCGCTTGACGGGCGGGTCCTGGCCGCGATGCAGCCCTACTTTTCGGACATGTACGGCAACCCCTCCAGCATTCACCGGAAGGGGCAGGAAGCCCATGAAGCGGTCGAGAAGGCGAGGGCCGATCTGGCCCGCGCCATCCATGCCGGCACGCCCGAAGAAATAGTGTTTACGTCGAGCGGCACGGAAGCAAACAATTTTGCGTTGAAGGGGTGCGCTTTTGCCAACCGTCCGAGGGGCGACCATCTGGTCGTATCGGCGATCGAACATGATTGCGTCCTTAATGCGTGCAAGTGGCTGGAGTCACAGGGATTCCGCGTGAGCTATCTGCCGGTGGATCCGGAAGGCATTGTCGATCTCGACCGGCTCAAGGAGACGATACGGTCTGAAACTATCATTGTCTCCATTATGCATGCCAATAATGAAATCGGAGTGATCGAGCCGATTGAGGAGATCGGGCGGCTCTGCCGCTCGCGCGGCATATATTTCCATACGGACGCCTGTCAGTCTTTCGGGAAAATACCGGTGCACGCCCAGAGCATGAACGTCGACCTCATGAGCATCAACGCCCACAAGTTATACGGCCCGAAAGGGGTCGGCGCTTTGTACGTTCGGAGCGGCGTATCCATCATGCCCTGGCAGCATGGGGGAGGGCAGGAATCGGGCATGCGGTCCGCCACGGAAAACGTGCCCGGGATCGTCGGTTTTGCCGAGGCCGCGCGTTTATGCCTCGACGAGATGGAGACGGAGACGCCGCGCTTGCAGGCGCTGCGGGACCGGATCATCGACACGGTCCTCAAAGAGATACCGGTCTCTTATCTGAACGGCCACAGGCATCGCCGCCTCCCCACTAACGTCAACGTCGGCTTCAAGGGGCTAGAAGGGCAGGCGCCGAACCTGCTGCTCGATCTGGACAAGAGGAACATCTTCGTCTCGACCGGATCGGCCTGCTCGTCGGCCCAGCAGAAATATTCCCACGTGCTGTCCGCGATCGGCCGCAATCCCGTGCAGGCGATAGGGGTGTTGCGGATCTCGCTCGGCCGGTTCACGAGCGCCGACGACGTCCGATGTTTTCTGGAGACCCTCTCCGAGGCGGTCGATAATCTCCGCTCGGCCTGGACCGGCATGATCAGCGATGAAAAATAAATTACGTAACCTGCAAAAGATACTGTCCGGGATGAAGAGTATCCTGGTCGCCTATTCCGGCGGCGCGGACAGCACTTTTCTGCTGAAGGTTGCGCATGACGTCCTGGGGGAAAACGTCGTAGCGGCCACGGCGCTCTCCCCGACCTATCCGCATGTAGAAATGGAAAATGCAAAAGAAATGGCTAAGGCCCTGGGGGTGCGTCATGTAACTATTACGACTGATGAGCTATCCAATCCCGCCTTCACCGGCAATCCCGTCGATAGATGCTATTGGTGCAAAAAGGAATTGTTTTCCAAGCTGGCCGTCGTAGCAAAAAAACACAAACTCGATCACGTTCTGGACGGCTCGAACCGTGATGACACGAACGACTTTAGGCCGGGCAGGAAAGCCGCCAGGGAGTTTGGGGTGCGAAGCCCTCTCCGGGAGGCGGGCCTTGGGAAAGAAGAGATCCGGAGGCTTTCGAAAAAGATGGGGTTGAGAACCTGGGATAAGCCAGCGCTTGCATGCCTCGCATCACGGCTCCCCTACGGAACGAAGATTGCCGGGAAATGCCTGAGGGTAATCGACGAGGCGGAGGCATTCTTGCGGTCGCTGGGCGTAACGCAGGTGAGGGTGCGGCATCACGGCGACATCGCAAGAATAGAGGTCCCCGCAGGCGAAATCGGCAGGGTAATGCAAAAGAAATCAAGGCTGAGGATAATTCGGAAACTCAAGGATTTGGGGTATCGTTATGTGACCGTCGATATGGAGGGATATAGAACCGGCAGTATGAATCCACGCGGCGCTTCGCTGATTGACGAGGGGGGGCGGCGGTATCACACGTAAAATCACAAAAATGGAGCCACGAGATTACACAAGATTAGCGCAGAAATAATCGTGTGAAAATCTGTGGTCAACAACGTTACAAGGAGGTAGACGATGGCAAAGAAGAGAATCTTCAGCCAGGTAGGCGAGAAGGAGGTGACGCGCGCGATCGTCGATGAATTCGCGAAACAGTTCAAGGAATACGTGGAATCCGACGTGATTATCATCGGCGCCGGCCCATCGGGGCTCATGGCGGGGAGGGAACTCGCGAGGAAGAAAGTAAAAACGTTCATCATTGAGCGCAACAACTACCTCGGGGGCGGATTTTGGATCGGCGGGTATCTCATGAATAAATTGACCGTCCGCGCACCGGGCCAGGAGGCGTTGAAAGAACTGGGCATCCCCTATGTAAAATATACCGAGGGGCTCTACGTGGCCGACGGGCCGCATGCGTGTTCCAAGCTGATAGCCTCCGCCTGCGACGCCGGCGCCAAATTCGCCAACATGACGGTGTTTGACGACGTCGTGCTCCGCGAAGGCAACCGCGTGGCGGGCGTCGTCGTCAACTGGACGCCCGTGGGCGCGCTCCCGAGGGAGATCACCTGCGTCGATCCCGTGGCATTGGAAGCCAAGGTCGTGCTGGATTCAACCGGTCACGACGCCTGTGTGGTAAAAAAATTGGAGGAACGCGGCCTGATCGAAGCCCCGGGTTTCGGAGCGATGTGGGTAGAGCGCTCCGAGGACCTGGTGATCGAGCACACGAAAGAGGTCCATCCGGGGCTTGTGGCGTGCGGGATGAGCGTAACGACGACATTCGGCCTTCCCAGGATGGGGCCCACCTTCGGGGCGATGCTCCTCTCAGGGAAAAAGGCGGCGAAAATCATCCTCGACATTCTCAAGCGCGGATGAGAGGCGGAGTTCAATACGGACATAGTGTGTATTTCCGTGAATAGTGCCCCTTCCCCATAATGCACCCTTAAGGGTGCGCTACGGCTGTGGATAAGTGCCGAAAACTGTGGATAATTGTAGTTGCGATATTTATGCAACGGAAACGGTTATATTTTCGCCGTCCTTGATGCCCTTCAACAGCTTCACGGGCGCAGATGTTTTTCCCACAATGACCACCGGGCTCGCGGGGACGGGAGCGGCTCCAGAGCTCGCGGGTGTGGGGCCGAAGAAGACGCAGAGGCATTTCCCCTCGGGCCAGTAGCCCACATCGCCGACCGTAACGACCGATGTCTCTCCGTCCCTCGGGCAGGAGATCCCGATATCGAAATAGATCTCATCTCCCCAGGTATTCACCTCCGAAGAGATCGGCAGCTTTCCCCCGATCGCCTTCGCCGCTGGGCTGTCATGCAACTCCGCCTCGAACGACGTCGAATCGGTTTTGAACGTTATCTTCATCCAAGCCTCCTTTGCGAAATACCAAAGTGCGAGACGGAGAGCAGATGCCCCATGTCGGTCTCAACCTCCTGACCGGCAAGGATGAGAAAATGATTCTCGACCTCGGCCGCCGTCCGGAGCGCCCGGAGCTCGTCGTCCGGCCAGAGATAATGGTGCTCGGTGATGACGATCCCCTGAAGGGCCTTCGCCCTCGCCTGCCGCACGAGGTCGAGGGTGGATATCGAACTGCACGGCGAATGCTTCGATGAGTGACAGTGGATTTCGAGGAGCATGGTCGCTACAGCTAACCTGATCTATTCATCAACCATCGATAATACACCTACCCGCAGGCAGGCGAT
>CAYWRA010000070.1:0-14431 GCA_964460305.1 uncultured bacterium | reverse complement strand
CGGTTTGACCCCGCACCTATGTTTTGGCATTTGGTATTTGCACCCCCCCCCCCCTTACTCAACCGGCCCGGCGAGGATGATGGAGAGATTGTTGGGGTAGAGATACTCTCGTGAGACCCGGAGGACGTCCTTGACGCTCACGGCGTTGATGAGGTCCGGATACCTCTCGAAGTAATCCAGACCGAGGTTGTAGAACTGTATGTCGGCGAGCGCCGAGGCTACGGCGGCGTTCGTCTCCAACTGCCGAGGCAGGCTCCTGATGACGAAATCCTTACTCTCCTGGAGCTCCTGGGAAGTGACTCCACCATCTCGCATGGCGAGCACGCCTTCCCGTATAGCCTTGACCGCCTTATCGACATTCTTGGGATTCACCCCCGCCTTGACGATAAAAGGCCCCACGAAACGATAAGGTATAAACGAGCTAGTGACATAGTATGCGAGCCCCTCCTGCTCTCTGATCGTGCGCCCAAGTCTCCCCCCCATCCCGAAGCGGCCTAGGACCGTGTTCATCAGATAGAGGGCATAGTAGTCGGGATTGTCGCGTGCGACGCCCCTCAGGCCGACGGCGATATCCATCTGCGTCTTATCCGGGATGTTCACCTTATCCCACTCCGTCTCCAGGGGAAGCGGCGGTGGGAGCACGGTTGGGTTCTTTAATTGCGGTTCCGGTTTCCACTTGCCGAAAAATTTCTCTGTGAGCTCTTCCGCCTCCTTCACTGAGACGTCCCCCGAGAGCACAACGGTCACCGCCCTGGGTCCATAGTTTGTGGCGAAGAAGCGTACGATGTCATCGCGGCGCAAGGAACGGACGCTCGCGACGGTCCCCTCCACCTTGTGGCGGTAAGGGTGCCCGGAAGGGTAAATGCGCTCGTACGCCTTGTCTATGGCCACCTGCTGGGTGTCATGCGACGCCTCATCGAGGGCCGTGATGATCTGTAGTTTAAGCTTGTCCACCTCCGATTCGGGGAAGACGGGCTCCTCGATCATCTGGGCCAGCACCTCCATGACGAGTGGAAACTTCTCGGTGAGCATTCGTGCGACGATCGCCGCACGGTCGCGATTACAGCTTATCTGGAGCTCGCTTCCCGACGAATCGAGCGTCTCTGCGATGAGCGTCCCGCTCATACCGGCGCTTCCTCGATCGAGCATATTGGCGGTGAAATTTGCGATTCCCTCCGCCCCTGACGGATCGTACACGCTCCCCGCCGTAATATCCACGCAAGCAACGACTGAAGGCGAGCTATGATTCTCCCTCACGATGAGCGTGAGGCCGTTCGGAAGAACCTTGCGCGTGGCGTTCAGCACAATGCGCTGGGTTCCGTCTCCGCGAGCCTCGACCGTTTTCGCACTCGACTCCGTCACCTTGGGCGCCGGCGTCGCCGGCTCCGCCTGATCCCCATTCTTCAACCATGGCGGAATAATGCTCAATCTCTCCCTCTCGGCAAGCTGCGCGGGGGGACGCGGCGTTTCTCCCTCGTGGTATGCCGCGACCTTGCCTACGCCGCTCTTCCCGGCCGGCTCTCCCGGCTCGGAGGCGGGCTTGGCCGCCGGGAGATACCAGCCCACCGTCCTGTTATTCTCCGAAAAATATTTCTTCGCCACCGCGACGATAGCCTCCTTTTTCACACCGCCTATCTTCGAGATGAACGACTGGCCGAACTTGTAATTGCCCAGCGTGTCAAAAAAGCCCAACAGGTGGGCCTGTCCGGTCACCCCCTCGGTATCGTAGATGAATCTGGCCCGGAGCTGGTTGACAACTTTTTGAAACTCCTCGTCGGGGATGGCCCCCCCCTTTACTTCTTCGATCAGTTTACCCATGGCGTCTTCGAGCTTTTCGAGGCTGACACCCTTCGCGGCAGTGGCATAGACACTGAATGCATACGGGTATTTCGTCGGCAGAAAGATCGACCCGGCCTTCGCGGCGAGCTTCGTTTCCACAAGGCCCCGGTAAAGGCGCGAGCTCTTGGAGGCCTGCCCCCGCCAGTCGACGCCGTAGAGATTGATGCTCTCGGAGCCCCCCAGCATGGTATCAAGGGCGAGGAGGGGTAAGAAATCCTCGCTGTCGATGGTGGGTGTGTGGTACAGGAACTGGAGGTAGGCGGCGCCTCCTCCCCTCTCGACCTTAACGCGGCGCTCCCCAAGCTGCTCGGGCTCTTTCGTGTGCAGGGATGCTACCGCCTCACCGGCTGGGATACTGCCGAACTTCTCCCTGATTTTTTGGAGGGCCTCCTGCTCGTCGAAGTCGCCCACGACGACCAATGTAGCGTTGCGAGGATTGTAATATCGCCGGTAAAACCCGTAGAGGTCATCCCGGCCCATCCCCTCCAGATCGCTTTGCCATCCGATGGTCGGCCAGCGATAGGGATGCGCCTTGAACGCCGCCGCAGTCGTCTCGATGTCGAGGAGGTTCTCGGGATCGTTCTCGCCCATCTGGAGTTCTGAGATTATCACCGAACGCTCCGAGGCAACGTCGGCCGGCCGTAACAGGCTTGCGGAGAGACGCTGGGATTCCATGTCGAGGGCGAGATCCAATGCGCTTCGGGAAAGCGTTTCGTAATACGTCGTCTGGTCGAGCCAGGTGTAACCGTTCCAGATGCCCCCTTCCTTCTCTATAAGATTTTTCAGCTCTTCGCGGCCGTACTTCTCCGTCCCCTTGAAATTCATGTGCTCGCACCAATGCGCGGCGCCCGTGGTCCCGGGACACTCATTCGCCGACCCGACGTGTATCCAACTCCAGACCGATACAAGCGGCATGCCCTCAACGCGCTTGAGAAGAACATGAAGACCGTTGTCGAGCCGCTCCTCCTTCACGTCCGCCGCATATGCACAAGAGACGAAAAGCGTAAGCATAAATGCAATCTTTAGCATCCAGTGTCTCCTCATCAGACCACAGAGCAAGCCGTAAGCTTTTCGATCTTACAGCGTACAGCTAATCGGTTATTCCTTCCATCACCCGCTCCCACCGCGCGACAAAGCGGCGGTCCGCCGGCGAGGGAGGAAGATCCCCCGACACCGCGTCAACGAGCGCCGCGAGATCGTCGTTAAAAGCCGTGAGCGCAAACAGCGAATCGCCACGCGCCCGCATCCTATTACATATCTGAAGGAAGTGTTCCTTGTGAATGAAAATATCGCCGGCGTCGACGGTTACGCACCTCACCTGTTTCCCGTCCTCGCCCAGAGTTCCCACAAGGGCCTCTCGCAATCGCCGATCCTTTAACAGACGCGCATCCACCAGGGTGAACCGCACCGGCGCACCCTCCGCGATCTCCCGGTCAAGGATGGGGAGGAGAGGGCGCACAACTCCATCCGCACGCGACATCTTCTCCCCGGACATGTCGGGCACCGTCATCTCAGCGTAGAGAGTGTCGTGGGGTGCTTGGCGTTCGACAAAAAGCAGGAGCGGCGCCATGTTGGCCGCGGTGCTCATCGCCGCCTTTAACATGGGACCGAGACTCTGCATAAGCTGGAATGGGATCTTCAGTATATAAATCGGCAGTCGGAAGAGCTCGATCAGGGCGGTGTTCATGATCTGAGCGGTCGTTTTTAATTCCGTACAGCCTGGCGGGAAAAATAGTGAGAGGACAAGCAACAAATAGAGAAATCGTTTTCTCATGTTCTCCCAGGTGGGATCATTGAGGCTGTTTCTTTGCGCGCTCGGTATCTTTCGCGCCGCGTCCCCCTAGCGTCTCAGCGCGCACCGTTTTGGTAATTTTTCCGCCGGGGCCGCAAAAATCGACCTGGGAGACCTTGGCGATCCAATAGACGTTTCCCACCTCCTCCGTTCTCTCAACGGTGCAACGTATGTTCACGGGATAGGTCTTCGTCTCTTCCAGCTCATTCAGCAACTTTTTGGCGATGACGGCATCGGCGACGAACGTGACGCGTTCCATGTTGAGGAAACGGCCTGCATATCCCTCTCTAGCCCCCGTCTTTTTTTCCGCCGCCGCCGCTGCCCCGCGAACTCCCACACCCAGGCAGTAAAACCCCATGTCCTTTTTCATCTTCCCATCGAGGTTCACACCCTCAACCTCCAGGGGGGCTCCCATGTATAATTCCGGAAAAACGTTCACATCCTGGAGGGACACCTTCTCCGCGAAAGCGAATGACGCGGAAATAAGCACCATTCCCGACACGCACAGCCATCGTCTGTTCATATCACGTAACCTCCACCCGACAGCGGGGCTTCCAATCGCCGTGACAGTATAATACGCCGGCGACACCCGCAGCAACGTCTTTCATCCCATTTTAAACCGCCCCCCAGGGGCCACTGCTACAGATGATCGTTTTATCGTTACGAGTAAGCAGGAACCGTAGTCAGCTTCGGTGTTCTCAGTGGGTTACGTTTTGCGGCGCCGGCTTGGCCGGCTCCCCTGCCTGTGCCGGGGTCGGCGTCTCCTCTGCCGGGACACCTTCCTCCTGCAGATCCTCTATGTAATCGCCGTATATGTAGTATGGCCCTTTTCTGATGCACCCGGTAATCAAAAGCGCCATTATTCCTATTGCCAACAGAGCTAATCTTCTCATCGTACTCCTCCTTCATCCTACGGCTCGACCGCAGCAACATTCTATCGTGTCATGCCCCCTCGCGCAAGGCATTCCAGGCGCAAAGCCTCAGTTACAAGATACAAGCACTCAGGCGGTTGGCCACCGAACTTCACAGATGATCAACGGATATACACAGATTTTTTATGTAACAATTATTCAGTAACTTAACACGCCCCGAAGGGGCCTCTTCGAGGGAGAAACAATTTTTCACAAAGAGTAAAAGAGAAAAAGAGTCGCTGGTATTTTTGGTTTCTCCCTCTCTCTTTTACTCTTTGTAAAACAACTGCATCGTTTTCCCTGTTACTGCTTCAGAGTTTCAGCCACGATTATCACAAGAATTTACTCGGAACAAATCGTGTGCTAATCTTGTGTAAATCTGTGGTAAAAACCGTTGGTATTTTTAGCTTACAGCTTACGGTTACTTTAGGATTTTTAATCCGTGTAATCCCCCGCAGGGGCCCCTTTGGGGCGTGCAATCCGTGGATAAAAGGTTAACAAATGCCGAAACATACCAAATCCAAAATCTCCGTGGTGAGATGCAGCTCTTACGATCCCGCCGCCGTGACGGCGGCGCTGCGCAAGGCCATAGAGCTCCTGGGCGGCATGTCTCAATTCTTTAGCGCCGGCGCATCCGTCCTCATCAAACCCAATATGCTCTCACCCGACCCTCCGGAGAGGGCGATTACCACGCACCCAGCTCTGGTTAAAGCGGTCGCCGAACTCGTTTCATCCTCGGGAGGAACGCCATCCATCGGGGACAGCCCCGGTTTCTACACGTTCAGGCGCGTTGCGGCGGCCTCCGGCATCGCAAGAGCGGCCGAGGAAGCGGGGGCCGCTCTTACTCCATTTGAGACGGGGGTCGAGATCGCCACCGCGGAGAGATGCCTCATGAAAAAGATCGTCGTGGCGCGGCAGGTCGCCGGAAGCGATGCGATCATCTCCATCCCCAAATTCAAAACCCATTCCCTCACCTACATCACGGCGGCGGTCAAAAATCTTCTGGGCTGCATACCTGGCTTAAAAAAGGCGGAAATGCATTTTCGATTTCCAGACAACGAGCGCTTCTCGCGAATGCTCGTGGATATCTGCCTCTCGATCCCGGTGAAGCTGCATATCCTGGATGCCGTTGTCGGGATGGACGGGGACGGGCCGAATGCGGGGAACCCATTCCCGATGGGGCTCATCATGGCGGGCGCCGACCCGGTCGCGCTGGACAGCGTCGCGTGCCGTGTGGTCGGGATCGATCCCATGACCATACCGATGCTGCGCATTGGCGAGGCATGCGGTCTCGGACACGCGTCTGAAGAAGGCATAGAAATAGTCGGAGAATCAATCAATGACGTGAAGGTTGATGGATTCAAGGCCGTTCTCCCCGGAGCGGACGTAGGTAGGCTCCTCCCGTTGCCGCAGGCCGTATTGCGATACATCCGGAGATGGGTCGTGAAGAGACCGAGGATCTCGCGAGGAATCTGCACCAGTTGCGGCGCCTGCGTCGAGGTTTGCCCCGCACAACCCAAGGCGCTCACGATGGAGAAAGGGGGCGTCGCCATCAACGACCGCGCCTGCATCCTCTGCTACTGCTGCGCCGAAATGTGCGCCTTTCGCGCAATCAATCTCAAGCGCGGTTTTGCGGCAGGTCTCGTCGCGCGCCTCCTGAAACTGTAGTATCGACCGTAGATTAACATCCCCCAAATGGGCCCCTTCGGTACAATGCCGGTCACCCTCAGAGCCCAAACTGATCCTTTAGTGATTTCAGGAACCGCGGTGAGATGCGGTTATCGATGCTCTGGTTGACGGTGATGTAGCCCAACACCTTGCCGTCCTTGACCATGGTCGGCGGCTTCTTCGACATTGGATTGAATGCCGAGTATTCCCCTATCTCGTTTCCGAACGGAGACATGATGTTCCAGATCGAGGTATTCGACATAAAGTTCCCGTACGGCCCGACCTGCCTGAAGATGGAATCGTTATTGACCTCCCCCGTGAGGGAGCCTAGATACGTCTTCGCCGGGTCCTGGGCGTATATCTTCGCCCCTTTAAGCTGGAGCGCCGGGTTGGCCTGATTTTCCCACGTCTGTGCCTGCACGCCCGACACCAGCGCACACAAAAACGCCGCCAACAATAACTGTCTCATCAACCCCTCCTTTCTTACCCTGATACCTTTCCCCGCCCTGTTCCCTATGCCCCAATAGCCGTAAGTTGTAAACTTTCTTTGGGATTTGGGATTTTGTTATAGCTCCACCAACTCGTAATCGAGACTGCCCAATCCCAGCTTCTCCGCATACTCGAGCTGCTTCATGCCATCCTGCTTGGGATGGATCTCCTTAAAAATGTCCTCGCCGCACGCCCTATTCACCATGTCATAGCTCGCCCTGTCGATGCTCACGGGATCGACCGATGCCAAGATCCCCACGTCCGGGGCCATGATTGGATTATCCTCCCCCCAGCAGTCGCACTCCTGCGTTACCCTGATGGCGAAATTGAAAAAGGCCGCCCTCCCCTTTTTGCTCTTCAGCACAGCCAGACTATACTCCACCATTTTATCCTGGACCTTGTCTCCAGCCTCGAAATCTATGAACATCCCCATGTGGGGGCATGCCGCCACGCAACTCGCACAGCCTATGCACTTCATGTCGTCCAAAACCGCCTTGCCGTTTTCGATATGAATTGCCCCAGCCGGGCAGACGAGTTCGCATTCCCCGCAGCCGACGCACTTGTCCAAGTGGACGATCGGCGCAACGTCGCAGTGTTGGGCGAGCTTCCCCTTCCTTGTCGCGCAGCCCATGCCGACGTTTTTCAACGCGCCGCCGAAACCGGTTAAAATATGACCCTTGAAATGGCTCACCGCAACGATCGCATCCGTTTGGGTAAAAATCCGCGCGACGCTGGCTGTCTTGATGAACTTCTGATCTATCCGCACCTCGGTTACTTCGCTCTCTTTCGAATCGTCCGGAATGACGATATCGATCCCGACCGTCTCTTTTGTGAAACCATGCTCGCGGGCGATCGCCAGATGGTCCGCCGAGTTCAGGCGCTGCCCACGATAGAGCGTGTTCGCATCCGAGAGGAATGCCGAGGCGCTTCTTCCAGCGACCTCGCGGCAGATGAGCCCCACGTGCGCCGGCCTCACGAAACCGGTGTTCCCCTTCTCCCCGAAATGGGCCTTCACCCCAACCGTATATTCTTTGCGGAGAACGTCCAGCACCCGGCTCTCCCGGATCAGGACCTCGAGTTTGCCGTTCACATCGCGGATGTCATCCGCGTCCTTCACGGCGATAAAATATACCGGGCTTTTCATGGCAATCCACCCTCCATTTTTTGCGTCATCGACAAGCATAAAACCAAGCTTGATGCGCCTGTACTGCATACAGCTACCGCTTAAGATGCTTTTTGAAAAAAGCCAGAAACTCACTCGGGGAAAAAACCTTGATGTCCCGGCATAATCTGGGAGGGAAATGTGCCTGATTACCGGTAACCAGGCATATCGCCTGGGCCGAAAAAGCAACTTCAAGAAACGGTTGGTCGCCCGGATCCGGCAAAGAAATGGGAAGCGGCGAAGAGGCAACCGTGTGGCCGCGGTGTTCAATGTAGTCCAGAAGGGCAACAACCTTGTCCGTCTGGAAACGGAATTTGGGACGCTGCAACACTTCACTATATTCAGATAAAATGCGCGAGTCGAAATACAGAGTCAAGACACCCGAGGAAACCATGCGTACTATCTTGGCACACGGCCCAAACGGAGACAATAGACCGGCCACAAGGACATTGGTATCGAGGACTATCTTCATCTCGCGCGCTTCCTGCGCATCACCTTGATTTCGGCGTCGATCTCATCACTTGAGATGCTGTCGGTCTCCTGCTCTATCGACCGGCTCTGAAGGCTCGCCACTGCCTCAACGGCGCGCGCCTGACGGAATGCCGATAAGGATTCTTCGAGGTTCGACTCGCTGACCGCCGCGAGAATGGCAATCGGCCGGCCATTACTGGTTATGACCATCTCCCCTTCGCCGCGGAGTTTTTTCCAGACCTCTGCGGATTTGCCTCGTAGATCCCTGACGCTCACAAATCTCATGGCCATTGTCCTCCAATTGCATACTTAAGTGTATACTCAAACGTCACTCAATGTCAATCAATTTTTATGCGAAAAAGAGAACAGGGGGGACGGTTCTCCACATCTCCTTGTTCTACAATTAGATGCGGATAAATTTAGATTTTTAACCACGCTCCAACGGGTCCCCGTGGGCAAGGATAGTTCTTTAGCACCTGATTGACCTGATTAGCCTGAAGATAAGGGAATCAACTAAGGCCTCACCGAGTGAGCCTTATGAACTTCGATGGAAAGAGCAATGTCAAAAATGTGGCTCCGATGGACGAATGTTCACATGCTTATTCTTCATCAGCGCAGCCTTGGCGTACTCTCGATAGCGCGGCATGCGGAACGGATTGTAGTTCGCCTCGTTCAAACGCATCACGGAGTTCTTTTTCATCTTTTCTCAATTTCATGTCATTCACCACAGATTCAAATTTTTCAGGGTCCAATTTCGTCCCCGATCTGCGCTAATCTTTCAGATCGCAAAAGAACTTCTGGAACTTGTTTTGTTTTGCCTTATTCACATCCCATGGAATCGAGTCTACCAATTTATATCTGTAGCTATAATACCCTTCCCCGCTTTTTCCTTCTTTCCTATAGTAGCGCACAAGGATATCCCGGCCGATTTTATAGTAGCAGCCGGAGGCCTTCTTTTTTTCGCCCTGATAAGTCTCATACTGCAATATCCCATTCGATCCATCCCACGTATATATGTAGCATATCCTCTCGCTCAAATTCCTGATTTTTTCCTTTGCTTCCGCCTCATGCAGTGTCTTGCTCAGGTAATCCTCATGCCTTGCTCCGTCTATAATCAAGGGATCCTGTATATATTCAGCCACGGAACTGGAGAACAGCTTCCAACTCAGCTTATTATCCCCGACCTTCTTTAAAACCAGAACTTCACGCAATGACCCTGTGAATACATCCTCCCCATCCCGAGCAAAAGAAATCACTTCCCACGTACCATCAAGCGAGCCGTCATAGTTATTCTCTTGGGCCGCACAAATCGACGCCGGCGCCACGTTTAAGAATGGCACAACACATGCGATTTGAAACCAGGCAGCGATTAGTCTATTCATTTCGGCACCCGAAGATGCTTCTTATAAATATTGTAGTAAGCCCTGTGTTGGAGCAGGGCCGATACCGCGAAGCCGGCGAAAACCGCTCGCTTGACAAAAATACCGGGTTCGGAAAGGATTACCCAAACCAGCGCTCCACCCCATAAAAGGCAGTTTATCTCTATGGCCCAATAAAGTTTTCTCAGGCTACTTTTTTCCATGACGCGCCTGACCGCCGCAGCCTCGGTTTCGGCGAGAATTCCTTCTTCCTGAAGAAATTCATCAAAACTGCTTCCGATATGCTTGTTCTTTTTCATGGTTCGGTTGTGTTCGCGCTATATCAATATCGCTCAATGTATACTTGAGGCCTGATCCTAAAGGTTCTCGGGTGGGGAGCAAGAGGAAATCCAGGGGTACCTATTATAGGTGCCCCGATGTCTTCTAAAGCGGTGGTTGTATAATCACTCATCAGTCGTGGCTGTCCCTTGAACCATTCCTGCGGCATCACGATAGACAAATGGAACCCAAAATTGTGGATCACCTCTTGTTCCTCTTTGCTCAAAGAAGCCAATCTCGATAAGTTGGTTTGCCTTGTCCAATGTCTCCGCAGAGTCTATTTTCCATATCTGTTGTAATGTCTCAACTTTCTGTAGGGTTTGCTCTCCACGCAGCATTTCAATGTGTTCCCTCAGCCGTGGGTACTCAGCAAATACCGTCTGTTCCAGCCGTGTCTTAGATACTTCAGGAAGTGCGTCACGAATGGCCTGCCTGCTAAAGAGGGCCTCACCGTCCAATTCGGCCGCACCGAGTTCCAACCGCTGCACCTGATTATCACGAGTTACATTCAGCAGATGAATGAGTTCTCGTGGTGCTGGCAGTTTCGTTCCATCCATAGTTCGCGTTATCATCCAATCCAGCGATTCTGGCTTGTTTTGTCCGACATCAACTTGGCGCGGAAATACGCGATAAAAGAATTTCTCTTGCAAAGCCATTGAAGCGCTAATTTCGTCTGGCTCTACCTGATAGTATTGATAAATGGCGGAGTTCTTCAGGAGACGGTTTACGATCAGATTCAGCAAAGTTTTCCTGTCCCATCGTATTGTGACAGTGCTCGTGATGTGACTCGCCTCTCGGAAACCTTCATCTGTAATGCGCTTCCAGATATCAGTGCGAAGAAACACCTTTGGCGTGATTGCCGGAAGATCTCTCATGTCGAGATAGACACGAAACAGTGCACGGAGTGCATTCTTCTCAAGTTCTGTATTGTCAGCAAATGCCACATCAAGCCGATCAAGTACCAGCCACACGGCTATGCCTCCAACTTTGAGAGCATCATGACCGAGCTTTAAGAGCTTATTGACTGAGGTCAATTCGGCATGTTCCATGGATGGCTCGGAGAAGGTGATCTTGCCGGTGAAGCCGGTAGGCATTCTGGTGACGGGGTCGATTTCAACTCCCCCTTCCAGCGAAGATGGCGGACGGAAGTAGGAGCTAACATATGCTCGCGCATTGCGGAGAAGTTGGGCAAGGCCTCTGCCCGGTGCTATGAGTCCTGCATCAGCGAGAACACTGTGTAGTTCCTGAGCAGGCTTGTTTTCAATCTTATAGTCAGTAAGGCAGGAGTCGACGAGTGTAGCGAAGTACAGTTTCCATAGACTCTGGAACTCGTTTTCGGACGTCGGCGGGTCATCTTCGACCGTTCGAAACACGGGCTGCCCACGAGGTTCTTCTGCCGCGACAAGGACTATGCCACGATCGAAGAACTCAAGCTGTTTCTCGTTCATCAGGAGATAGATGGCGCTCTTTCCCGATCCCTTGGGCCCATAGATAGCATCAACTTCTCCCGAAAAAACCTTACGCCATTGTTCGGTCTGGACAAAGTAGCTCACAAGATCAGCCATTTCTTCTTCAGCTACCCGCTGGCCGAAATTGCTTTGTCTAAGCACCTCGATCGGTTTCATCTTTTCTTCTTTGCCCAACGCCGGAATTGAGCGGCAATCCCGCTGAACGGGACGAAGATATATTTGTTACACAGCGAGAAATATTGTGTATCATATTCTTAGGAAAATCAAGGGAAATACGGTGCCCAGAATGGCGGGTAATGTAGGGGTCGCCCACCTACGCCAAGGCTGCGGCAGACAGAGATTCATCCGACCCGTTCGGCGGGCGCGATACTTGCCCGCCTCGGGCGGGAATCAAGCCCCTACACCAGTAGGCAATGCTTGTAGTTTCTCTGCGCAGCCTCCCCCGAAGGGGCCCCTTTGGGGCGCGCTCTCCGCAGTGAAATCAGCGGTTGGTGAACCAATCAAATTAACTTGGCGGTGAGAAGGAGCAAAGCGATGACCGGCAAAGAATTCATGCGGGCGGTTTCCAACGGGCAGATCGATCTTCTCCAGTTGCTTCTTGATGCGCTGGCGAAGACGAAGTCGGCTTATTGTGTCATCGGAGGGCTTGCCGTCAACGCCTACGCGGAACCGGTCGTGAGTCTCGATCTGGACATCATCGTCGCCGTAGAGAATCGAGAAAAACTTTTGGAAGCCCTTGCACCACATAAGCTCAAATTGGAAAGGTTCGAGCACAGCGTAAATCTGTCATCTCCTCAATCGGACCTGCGCATTCAGTTGCAAACAGATGAGCGTTATCAAAAGTTCATATCCAAGGCGCGGGATATGAAGGTGCTGGGATACACAATGAAGGTCGCAATAATCGAGGACGTGCTTCAAGGGAAGCTCTGGGCATATCAGGACAAAACCAGACGCCAGAGCAAGAGACAAAAGGACCTGGCGGATATCACACGGCTTGTGGAGTCCAGGCCGAGCCTCGAAGAGTTGCTCCCTGCCGCCGTGAGGGAACAGACAAAAACGTCTTAAATCTCACCACGGGGGCACGCCCCAACGAGGCCCCTTTCCCGAAGGGATACCTTTGGGACATGGTTGAAATACCCCCCGTTTCTTTACCTCTGTCAGTTCTCCTGGTCTCTCTTTCCTCTCTTTTACTCTTTGTAAAAACAACCGCCTCGACAACTGCCTCGTTTTATCTCCCCCAACGGGGCCCCCTAGGGGCGTGTCTCCGCCATAGGCGGACAGGCCCGTGGTAAAAATGATTTCCTCTTTTACTCTTTGTGAGTCATAATCTGTAACGCATGAAACTGCTCTGTATCTCACGCAAATACCCCCCCTCGGTCGGAGGGATGCAGCGGATGAACTACGAGATCATCCGACGCCTCGCCGCGGCGACGGATGCGACTGTGATCAAATGGGGGCATTCGCAAGTTTTCCTCCCCTTCTTCCTGCTATGGGCGCTGTTCCGGTCGCTGTGCATGATCCCCAAAAAGCGAAGGCCAGACGTCATCTACCTCGGCGATGCGCTCCTTGCGCCTCTCGGACTCCTTCTCAAAATCATTCTTCGCCGGCCGGTTGCTGTTACCGCACACGGGCGCGATCTCACGTTCCGGTTTCCACTCTATCGCACCAAAGTGGGATTCAGCTTGAGGAGACTGGACAAAATCATCGGGGTGAGCAGATATACGACCGAGCTCTGCCTGGGCATGAGGGTTCCAGCGGAGAGATGCGTGACCATTCATAATGGCGTCAATCCGGAAGAGTATATACCCACAGCAAAAGATATCGAAGCTGCAAAAGAATGGCTCAAAAAGCAAACCCCCTCACCCTGCCCTCTCCCTCGAGGGGGAGAGGGGAAAGCGGAGACACGGGGAGTGAAACCCGGCAGGCCCATCATTATGACCGTCGGGCGGCTTGTGAAACGGAAGGGGGTCTCACATTTTATCACTGATATATTCCCACTACTCACTACCTCGTTCCCGAAGCTGCTCTACATCGTCGTGGGAGAAGGGAAGGAGCGGAGCGCGATCAAGGAGGCAATCGCGGAACATCGACTCGGCGGAAATGTGATTCTAACCGGACATCTCCCCCATCATCTCATCAGAGGATTGATGGGCCTTGCACGAGTCTTTGTGATGCCCAATATCCACGTCCCGGGAGACGTCGAGGGATTCGGGATTGCGGCGATCGAGGCGAGCTGCGCAGGGCTCCCCGTTGTCGCATCCGGCATCGAGGGGATTCTCGATGCGGTCGTGGACGGACAGAACGGCTCCCTTATTCCACCCGACGATCCGAAACGATTCGCCGCGGTCGTTAAAGCGCTCCTTACGGATGAGAAACTGAGGCGGGATACCGGGGAACGGGCCGGGAAGTTCACCGCGGAGCACTTCGGATGGAATGCGGCTGCGGGGTGTTATCTTGAGGAACTTCAATCTCTCACAAAGAGTAAAAGAGAATAAAATAAGAGAGAACAGTTAAAGGAAAATGTTATGACTACCATTCAAAAAGACAAAGCCATCCGATTCCGGAAACTGCACGAGGGCCCGGGCGCCTTTGTGATTCCCAATCCCTGGGACTCAAGCTCCGCTAGGATCCTCGCGGGACTCGGATTTCAGGCGCTCGCGACATCAAGCGGCGCTTTCGCCGCCACACTCGGCCTTCGCGACGGCCGGATCACTCGCGAGCAGTCGCTGGCGCTCGCCCGTGCTGTCGTCACGGCCACCGATCTCCCGGTCTCGGCGGATTTGGAGAATGGATTCGGCGACTCACCCGAAGCCGCGGCGGAAACCATCCGACTAGCGGCCGAGGCCGGACTTGTCGGCAGCTCGATTGAGGACGCGATCGGCGGTCCGGACAGGGTACTGTACGGCATCGCGCTTGCCACCGAGCGCGTCTCA
>CAYWRA010000069.1:10567-14485 GCA_964460305.1 uncultured bacterium | reverse complement strand
GATTAACTATTTGCGCTACAGTAAATACTTATCGGCCGATCAAAGTTGATGAATAAATCAGGCTAGGTCTGATTTTGGTCCCACAGATGCGCGCGTGTTTCGGCGGCGACCACTCCGCTCAGCGCTAAGAGCGATATCAAATTCGGGATGGCCATGAGGGCGTTCGCTATATCCGCGAACGACCAGACCGAGGGAAGCGATACCACCGATCCTACCATCACCGCAGCGACCCAGAGGCGCCGGTAGCCCTCGATTGCGTAAGTCCCCAGCAGGTACTCGACCGCTTTCTCGCCGTAGTAGCACCAGCCGAATATCGTCGAGGCGACAAACGTGAACAATCCCACCGTCAGGACCACCGGACCGACGACGGGGATGCCTTTGAAAGCGGCTCTCGTAAGGGCGGCGCCATGAAGGCCGTTCGTCCACTCACCCGAGTTCACAATGACGAGACCGGTGAACGCGCACACCACCACGGTATCCCAGAACGTCCCGGTCGAAGAGACGAGGGCTTGCCTGACTGGGTTCGTGGTCTGGGCTGCGGCGGCCACGATCGGCGCGCTCCCCATCCCGGATTCGTTCGAAAAAAGCCCCCGCGCGATACCGTAGCGGATCGCATCCCTGACGCCGGCGCCCAGGAAGCCGCCGAGCGCGGCCTGCCCGTTGAAGGCGCTCGTCAAGATCAATCGAATGGCATGCGGAATGGTCTCGAACTTCATGATCAGGAGTGTGAGACAGCCGCCGACGTAAAAGATCGCCATGAACGGCACCAGCACCTCGCACACGCGGGCGATCGATCTGATCCCCTTGAGCATGACGAAACCGGTGAGGACGGTCATGACGACGCCGGTAATCCACGGCGAGATGTGAAAGCTTTCGTGGACCATGGTGGAGATGGAGTTGGCCTGCACCATGTTGCCGATGCCGAAGGCGGCGACGGCGGTTAGCGCGGCAAAGACGACCCCAAGCCAGCGGCAATGCATTCCTCGTTCCAGCACGTACATGGGCCCGCCGGCCATGAAGCCGTCTCTCGTCGTGATCCTGTATTTTACCGACAACACCGCCTCCGCGTATTTGGTCGCGATCCCGAAGACGCCGGTGAGCCACATCCAGAGCACCGCCCCCGGCCCTCCTGAGGCGATGGCGGTGGCGACGCCCACGATGTTACCGGTGCCGATGGTGGCGGCGAGCGCCGTCATAAGCGCGCCGAAGTGGCTGATGTCCCCATCTCCCTCGCGTGAGCGTGATAAAGAGAGCTTTATCGCTCGCCAGGTATACCTCTGGATCAAGCGGAGCCTGAAGGTCAGGTAGATGTGGGTGCCGAAAAGCAGCATCAACATGGGAGGCCCCCATGCTATGTTGCTCAGGCGCACCAAGATCTCGCCGATTCCGTTCATTCGTACTCCTCAAAGAGTCGCCACCGCATGGCAGCGATGCCTGCACCGCCTTGGAGAAAAACGGCCACCATTATAGCGTTGTCATCGCTATGAATCAAACTATATGGGCTGGACCCGGGATCAACAACCACTTTTTGTTGTTTAGGAATAATCCCGGCTGTAGTAGAATTGCCCCGCAATAGTAGCCGGCAGCATCAACAGCGCGCGGCCATACCGCGCATCGGAGAACACGATGGCAACGGTGAGTCTCAGGCTGCTCAAATCACACGCGCTATTCGGCGGGGTTGCGGATACGGACCTCCGGCAGATCCGTTCCCTCTTGTGCGAAAAGCGCTTCTCGAAAGGCAGGAAAATCATCTGCGAAGGCGAGCCGGGGGCTCGCATCTACTTCATCGCTAAGGGCTCCGTAGAGGTCTTGAAGAAGACATCCCCGGCCAGGTATGCGAAGCTAAAGAGGATCGCGGTGCTCCGCAAGGGCGACACCTTCGGAGAAATGGAGCTGATCGACACACAGGCGAGCGTGGCGACGGTGCGCGCGCTCCAGGACACGGTCACGCTGACGCTTTCGAGCAAGGACCTCTACCAGATCGCAAAGTGGAACCTCAAGGCGTTCACCTTAATTCTAATGAACCTGGCTCGCGAAATCAGCCGGCGGTTGCGGCGGATGGATGCACTGGTGGCGAGCTCGTTCTTTTCGGGGGGAGAGAAAAAAAGATGATACCGATTTTTACGAAGAGCAAAAAAGAGAAAGAAAAAAGGGGTAAACTCAACACCTTCCACGTACTTGTGACACTTCTGGCGTTGCTGGCGCCCACTTCGTATTCTGGCGGCGTGCCCGTGGAATCCCGTGGGGACTTGGCCCGCTCGTCCCCTCCCGGCCCCCTCCCCGTCCGGGTAGAGACAAGCTTCTATCTTTTAAATCTTACCTTCGTCAATGAACGCTCCGAGACGTTCGACGCCGACATATACGTAGATTTCAAATGGCAAGATCCGCGCCTTGCATTCACGCCAACGACAAAAGACGGCAGAAAGATTTATTATGAAAAGGAGGCTGAGGACAAGATCGAGGAGATCTGGTGGCCCGAGGTTGAATTTGTAAACGCCGCCACCCCCCAGGTAACCAACAGAACGCTGATAATCCACCCGGATGGGACGGCGGAATACCATCTCGGCATCAGCGCGACGTTCCGTACGAATCTCAATCTCCGGCGATTTCCATTCGACCGGCAGGAGCTCAAGATCAGGCTCCAGTCGTTCCTATGGGATAAAAACTCCGTCCTTTTCACCACCTCAGCGAAAAGCTGCGGCCATGCCGCGGGAGACACGTTCGACGATCTTATCGTCACCGGGGTCGCCACATCCACCGACACAAAATCCATCTCCTATGCGAAGGAAGATTATTCCGAATTCGACGCCGTCATAAGCGCGCGACGGGATTACTTCTTCTATATATGGCGGGTCTTCTTCCCCGCAGTGCTCATCATGATTATCTCGTTTTCCGTGTACTTCATGGACACGCACGATCTCTACAACAGGGTCAACGTAGGCCTTACGTGCCTGCTCGCATGCATAGCGACGCAATTCGCCATAAGCTACAATCTGCCGAGGATTTCATACCTCACCCCCATCGACAAGCTCTACATGATCACGTACGGCTGCATCGCCTTGAGCGTGGGGGTGAGTTTGATCGAGTCGATCCTGCACAGGAAGAACCATCCCCATTCCAAGAAATGCAACAGGTTCGCCCTCTGGTTCGTGCCGCTGCTGTACGCCATCCTGCTCACCGGCGTCATCCTCTTCTAACCCGGACCAAATTCTCACAAAGAGTAAAAGAGAAAAATATAGAAGAGAAGGGACAGTGTTATTGGACGCGCCCCAAAGGGACCCCTGCTTCGGGGGATTAACGCAGATAGACGTAGGGAACCGTTATACCTCGACTATTGACAGAAGGCGGAGTGGGAAGAATCTTCCTTAGCCTTTTTTCTCCGACTTTTCCAGAAATTCCTCAACCTGCTTCAGGTATTCGGAGAATCCTTCGAGAGTCATCGAGAGAGAGCGATGCACCACCGAATCGTCTATTTCCATATACTCATGGACCAGGACGTTTCTCATGCCCGCAGAGCCCTTGAGCCTCTCCGCTAACGATCTGGATATCAGCCCGACATCAGCCGCTCTCAAAAACGAAACGCTATAATCTTCAGGGGGCCTGTTTCCCGTCTCGACCACCACGTGATTATTAATGTCCGTAGCGCATTCCACCACCAATTGAATAAGCCGCTCCGCGGAGGATTTGAGATAAAAATCGGCGCAATACTCCTGGTAACTTTTAGCCGCGATGGGGCGCAATTTATCCAGGTACATATTCATCCGGGACAACTTCCGCCTGACCAAGTCAAAATCAATCATGGCTCATTCCTGTTTCTTAATCGCCGACCTGACATATTCTTTTTCCAACAACCTGAACTTTTTAGTGTCTATATACCGCGAGATGGCCCCGACTTTAAAGGCATTGAACAATCCCCGT
>CAYWRA010000069.1:0-10557 GCA_964460305.1 uncultured bacterium | reverse complement strand
GGCGATGTGGAAAGAGATCATTGAGTCCGCCCCGTTCATCGCCACTGGGTCGCACTTATCGCCGAATATCCCTGTAAGATCGGCTACTATGTCGAAATATCTCTTCTCGACGACATCCGGTTCGCCTAAAAAACCCACGTCGATGTCGCTATGCGGAGTGGTAATCCCCGTCGCGTATGAGCCATGCAATACTACAAGCGATAGACCATACCCCTTGCACACCTTTTCCAACTTTTCCTTGTCATAATTCACAAGCGTTTTCATGTCTTTTGGTTTTGATTATGTCAAAAACAGTCATGTCGGGGGAAGGATTTTATGGTTCACCACGGAGGCGCGCCCCGAAGGGGGCCCTTTGGGGGAGAACACGGAGAATGAGCCGCGGATTTACGCGGACAGACGCCGCGGAGGTTAGGGCAGGATCGGACTTTTAACTAACGCTGTAATAAAAAGACTCTTCCGATACTTCGACAAGTTCACCCTGCTCGCGAAGACGAACAAACGGAAGCGAACTCTGTTCTATTTTTGCATACTTGCCTTCCTTGGTCTTCTGCAAGAACTTCAGAAGGCTATTTTCGTCAATTCTTCTGGGGGCGTTATCTTTCTTCATTAATCTTCACCGTTGTAAAATAATAGCTCATTTGGATTCAAGAATCCAGCACTTTCAATCCAGTTTTTACCTCTATCTCGTTGCGTATACCGCCCAAATCCATCTCAAATCCACAGGTACAGATTAGCTTATTATCCTTAGGAAATGGGGATACCCCCCGAGATTGAAAATCTCTGTCAAGCTGTGGATTATTGGCAAGCTTTGCATAAATTTTATGCACTTTACCACACTGCGAACATTTCTGTTCCAACTCTGCAACATCAGGGCGTTTTGCATTTTTGGGTATTCGAGGAACACTTTGTATCGGCACGGCCGACTTGAATATTTTCTCTTTTTCCGTCGCGAATATCTTATATGTATTAGTCGTACTGAACAATAACCTGCAGACAGTCTGGATGCGATAAACAATACCTCTCAATTCTCCGTCATCATCAACTTCTGTAATTCTTAATCCAATTGCCTCCAAATCGTTAATCTTGATCGAACGTCCATGTGAGCGCCATGTGCTATGATCAATAAGTCTTTGCGCAATTTCTTTTGCTCGTGCAGATTTCATTTCCTCCGTTACAATCTTCTTCTGGGTCTCCGTTATTTTCCAGTGTTTGAATTTATATTGTTTAAGCCACTTGCCTACCAAATCCTCCGCGAATTTCAAGGCATGGTTAACGCCCTTTAATTCACCGGGGCTAATCTGAGCAACCATAGTCGCATCGAAGGGATTAAGGCGTTCCTTTTTCCCCGCTTCCTCCATCTTCTCTCCAACCCATTCCATATAATCATAGGCCGAAACTGTAGTGCGGCCAATCCTTACTTGCGCGTCTATAGGACCTAGACTCCCTGTGCCGGTCATTAAAATTTCATCGCCCGATAGAACCATCAATGTCCCAGCACTTTTTGCTTCACCCGATACCACAAAAGAAACATACTCAAACTTCTGGCGCAAATACTCGACTATTTCCTCAGCCGCTTCACCACTTCCACCAGGCGTTTCCAAATAGATATCCGCCTTAGATATTTCACTTAAATCATTAAGCATATCTGCTACCATATAATAATCTTCTTGTGAAAGAGCAATATCGGGAATAGGTTTACTAAGAGCGCTTGCCATAACAAGCAAAAAAGTTTCCCGTTCCACATTATATCTTTTTATCAGTGACAACAGTTCTTGCTCGAGTTCGTTGGCGCTCATCCTCTTGTTTATGTATTCGTTCATCAAGCCCATAGCTTACTCCTTTGTAATCGGTCCGGAAGAAGGCATAGTTGCCTTTTTGTTAACCCACTTTATTAGACGAAGTGAGTGAGTAATTTATTCCGGATTTTTTGAGATATTTTGCCCGCGCCTCAGAGAAAAGTATAAGATGGATGGATTATGAAATCCATAACATTCGCGTGAGTCAAGGAGGATACACCACAGGAGTGCGGACCAAAGGGGACCACTTCGGCCAGGGTAGACGCTTAACACCCCCGAGTAACCTTGCAACTAAAAATCTCTTATGTTTTATCAAACCCTCATCACTAATCTTCAGCAGTTGAATCGGCTCTACAAATACCGATGTTGGGATAATGAATACCATAGGACTTTACTTACCAGAAGCGAGATATTCTTCCCTCCTGCATCAAAGCTTGACGATCCGTCCGAAACAAAGGTCCCCATTAGTTTTGAAGAGGGAACCGATGATCAATTACTACAAATGGCTATCCGGATAATACGCGAAACTGAAAAATTCCTGCCCCAGGATCAAGTATTGTACAAAGCACAGAACCGGCTTAGACAATTACGCTCTGACCCTAGCCAGTTCGAAAACTTTCATGCGTGGGAGCAGCAAAAAAAGTATTGCGAGTTTGGAATATTTTCAACTTCGGAGATTAAAAGTAATACTGCAATGTGGTTTAATTATTCAGATCATCACCGAGGTTTCTGCGTAGGATTGAGGACTGATAAATTAGCCGATTATATTCAGAGAAGCGTCAAACAACATAAGATTATGCCCCATCCTGTAGAATACTATACGGACGCTCCAGTTTTGAATCCTTTTGAGCCGGGTACCGACAAAGCGCTTATAAAATCGCTTACCATAAAATCCAATAAATGGGCTTATCAGAGGGAGCACAGATTAGTTTTGGTGGGGGGCGTAGGTAAATTAATGGACCATGCTGACAGAACCATTGTCCTGGATGATGACATAATCGCCGAAGTCATATTAGGAAGTGATATGTCACGAAAAAATGAAGAAGAAATAATCAGTATCTTAAAAGGGCGTCCGAACAAAGTTCTACTTCAAAAAGCAGAACTAACTAAAAAGGAGACAATCTTGTTTAAAAACGTTAGATACTGAGTCGTAATCAACTGACCTTGCACCCTCTTCTTATTCGAGTAACGAGCAACCAGCAACTGTAGTTCATATCCATACGCATCCGTACGAATCTGTGAAAATCTGTGGTAAATATTATCCTTCTGCTCCGCGGTGAGATTGCTTCTCCCGCTACGCGGGATCGCAATGACAGCCGTTCCCCTATCCTTTCGCTTCTGGCTTTGAACATTAGGCCGTGGTTACAATCTGCGGCTTTATCTCGTGAGCACCACACACACCGCGGAGGCGGCGGCGATCAGGAAGCTCCCTACAACATCCGCCGGCGACAACAGAAACTTCCTCACCTGAAACTTCTTCGCGCAGTGATTTGCCATCGGCAGGCGTACGAACAGAACGACCGGCACGAGCGCGAAACCCCAATACCCCGCCGTCATGAGGGCAAAGAGAACGCCGCGCTCGACGACCCCATAGTATTTCGAGAAGGCATCGGATGCGCTCGCATCGTCGGGAGCGGCCAGGAACGTGCGTCTGGCCGAATCAATCAGGTAGACCCCGCCGAACGCCGCTATAAGGAAAAATATGGCGGTGGTGATCGCTCCCGCGTGATCGAGCCTCGCCAGCATACTCCCCCCCAACTCAGGCAGCCGAGGAAGTGGCGTCAGAAACACCGTCGCGATCGCCGAAACGTGTATCGCCTGGTCCAGGAGAAACGTCCAGAGATCGTTCCGCGGGCCCATGCGGTCGAGGAACGCCAACTTGAAATAATCCACCGCCAGATGAACGCACGCCATCAAAGCGATGAAGCACCAGAACGACCGATACCCCATGAGCGGGTACCCCGCGATCGCCATCGTTCCAAAACAGATGAGGGCGTGGGGAAACTGCCCCGCAAGATATTTCCTCTTCAACTGGTAGATCAGGGCGGTCTGCAAGGGGAAATCGGTGACCAGGTGCGCCAGGATCAACATCTTAAAAAGCAGCATGGGTGCCTTATGTGTCTACATGAAATGGTATTGGTCAGCTTATATTGGGATTTGGGATTTGCCTGCCCGCAGCGCTCTCGCTTGCGAGGCGGGCGGGGGATTTTGAATTTATACCTTATCTCACATCCCCTCCAGTGCGAGGAGACCGATAAACTCGTCCGCCCCGATCGCGGATGGCGAGGACATGTAGTGCTTCCCAAGGACGTCTCCCGTGACGGGAGTGACCGCCCCGCGCACGGCCGCGCCTGAGATCTGGAGCACGACGTCTATGGAACCGTCGGAATAATAAGTCTTGGAAACCTCCTCGGCCCCCTGCACCACCCCCTTGACCGCAACGTCGACCTGATCGTTTTTAACGGCGAAGTTCTTGAGTGTGGTCGAGGAGGTGACGACGGTGCCATATATCTTCTCGGCAAGGCGGCGGTACGCGTCCACCGTCGCCGCCCGCTCGGTGGCGGCGCGGATGAACGCCCCGAAGGCGCCGGCGTATTCCGTGAGCGATATTGGAGTGACGTTTTTCCAGGCGAGCGTAATGTCCCGATCGATGATTTTGCGCACCTTTTCGAGCGGGTACTCGAGCCTCAACGTAGCGCACCGCTCCTTCTTATCGTACTCGGCTTTTATGACGGTTGCGGCGCCGGTGCCGCCTAACAGCTCCTCGCAAATCTTCGGGTCCTTGTTCATGACGTCCCCGACCGTCTCATCCCCGGAAAGCCTTATCGTCTCAAGCTTTTCGATAATCTGTTTCTGAGCCAGGTAGCGCGCTTCGGCCGTAGCCCATCGCTCCGACTCCTGATCGCTCCCGATCCCCTCGGGAGCAACCACCTTCGCCTCGGCGCCGAGTACTATGTTGCTTAAGCTCGGTTTCGGGTTCTTGAGGCGTTCCAGCAATTCCTTCGCGTCCTTTAGAGGCACCTTCGGATCGTCGAGCCTCTTGATCAAAAGCTCCTTCGGCGGCAACCCGGTCCCCTTCGCCCTCAGCAATGCCGTCGCCCACGGCGCCACGGTCGTGGAACAGTCGGGATTCACGTTGACGTACTTTTCGGGCTCCCCGACCGCCGTGACGTTCACCGTGCCGCGGGAGACCGCCACGCACGTCGCCCCGGCCACATCCTCCGTCCCGAGCGAGAATGCCGTGCCGCGCACCGCCGCGACCGCGACGGGCGATCTTAAGTTCAGGCGCGTGCCGACGGGGAGCTTGTCAAGCCTTGCGATGATGTCTCCCTTAAGCAGGCCGAGATCCGTCAATTTCACCAGCGACCCGTCGGGATCTTTCGACTCACTGGAGAGCCGTTCTATTTTCAGGAGTGAGTTCTCCTTGAGGCGGAATCTGTTCGGCGGATCGAGCTGCATATCCGCATAGGAGTTGTTGGAGGTCCTCAGCGAATCCGACGCTTTGAGAGCCGTTCCCACGCCCGCGGGAGACCATACGGCAGACGGCGGCTTCAGACACTCGGCCGTGCGATATACCTTGATGAGCGAGACCGTCGGGCCAGCCCCGGAAGCCCCATAGAGCAGAAAGGGGACGCACGTCCCGAGCCCGAGAATGAGCATGCGCTTCACAGCCTTCACGACAGTATCCTCCCCGCCGGTACGTTCGGCGATCGTTGTTGGGATTCGCGGAAAGTGTACCACAGCGCTCACATACCCGCCAAGCGGATAGAACCCTTGTGAAATCCCAAATCCCAATATTTGTGTAACCACAGAGCACACAGAGGAGACACAGAGAACACGGAGAAAGCCTCAGAGAAATAATAATCGCTTGCCGCGCCCCAAAGAAGCCCCGTTAGGGGATAAAGCGCACCTACCACTATGGACTATCGACCATGGACTATTTTAGCTCACTGCCTAATCTCTACTGCCTAATCTCAGCAATTGCCTTACGTCCCCCTTCCGTGTAGAATTCCACCAGGATCACGCATGAAAAACAAATACGTCGCCATCCTTCTCATGCTCCTGAGCCTAGCGCTGGTAATGCTCATGGGCCGGACCGGCGTTTTCAGAACGTACGAGAATAAGACCATCGACTCCCGCTTCTCCTGGCGCCACAGGGTGCGTGGGCCGGTCTCGTGCCCGGACGTCCGCATCATCGGGATCGACGATCAGACGCTCCTCTCCCTTGGCGGCCGCTGGCCGATATCCTGGCGCTGGCATGCCCTCCTCCTCGAATCGCTCTCCGACAGGCTCCCCGCAGTGGTCGCATACAATATCCTCTTCCCCTCCGCCGAGGGGCAGGAGAAAGACGATGAGAGCCAGCTCGTCGAAGCGACGCAGAGGCTCGGCGACGTGATCTATCCTTACTATTTTGAATTCGCGGAAGCCGGATCGGCGCATGGCGGCGCCCCTCCGGCCGATGGTAATATCCTGCAAAAGAATGCCTTCACTGACGTTGACGGCGACGTAAAAACTCTCCCCCTGACGGTCGACGTCACCATGCCGGTCGAGCCGATCGCCGCGCATTCCGCGCTCGGTTTTGCGAACGCGCAGGGGGACGAGATCGACGGCGTCGTGCGGAGGATGCCGCTCATCCTCGCCTTCAAAGATAAGGTGTACTCGTCGTTCTGCCTCATGGCGGTCCTCCGCTACTATAATATTGCGCTCAAAAACGTCCATGTCGCGCTAGGACGAGGAATCGAATTCGACGTCCCCGGGGGAGGGCCACACGTCTCGATCCCCATTGACGCCGCTGGGCGGATGCCCATCAATTTCACGGCCAACTATAACGAGTTCGGCCATAGCGTCTTCTCTCAAGTGGTACAGTCGTTCGCACTCCGCCAGAAAAATCTAAGCGCGCCTGTCGACCTTTCCGATTTCGAGGGGAAACTCGTGCTTGTGGGGCTCACGGCGACCGGCGTCATAGAAGCGTACATGAAGCCGACGCCGCTCGATCCCGACAGCCCCTTCCTCACCGCCGAGGCTAACGCCATCAACACTATCATCTCCCGCTCGTTCCCTCGGGTCCCAGGGTTCTGGGCGGCGACCGCCCTCCTTCTCCTTCTGGGGGCCGCGGTGTGTGCGATCTCCTCAACGCTAAAGGCCGCAACGAGCCTGGTGTTTTCCGCGATCTGTCTCGGCATCTTCATCGTCGCCTCGTACTGGCTCTTCTTAATCCGAACGCTGATCCTTCCCCTGGTCCCCGGATCGTGCATGGCGATCTTTACCTATACACTCATCACCTCGTACCGCTATGCCACCGAGGAGCGGCAGAGGAGGTTCTACCGCGGCGTGCTGGGGAAGTACCTTTCACACAACGTGATGGAAACGATTCTCGAACACCCGGACAGGCTCAAGCTCGGCGGGGAACGTAAGGAGATGACCGTTCTCTTTGCCGACGTTCGAGGCTTCACCAAATTTTGCGAACGGAGCCCCGTCGAGGAGATTGCGCCGCGGCTCAACGAACTCCACGAGAAGATGACCCAGATCGTTTGGAAATACGACGGCACGCTGGACAAATACATGGGAGACGCTATCATGGCGTTCTGGGGAGCGCCGCTTCCACAAATGGATCATGCGCGGAGGGCGGTCCTCGCGGCGCTCGACATGATCGAGGAGCTAAAACGGATGCGCCACGCGTGGGAATCTAGGGGCGTCGAACCGTTCTTCATGGGCATAGGCATCAACACGGGGTCGATGGTCGTCGGGAACATGGGATCGAATGAGTTCTGGAACTATACGGTCGTGGGAGACGAGGTGAACCTCGCCGCCCGGCTCGAAGGCCTGACCAGGAGCCATGAGGCGGACGTAATCGTATCCGGATTCACCTACAGCCTCGTCCGCGACGTCGTGGAGGCGCGGCTGCTCGGGGAGGCGACCGTGAAAGGGAAAGAGAAACCGGTGGTGATCTACGGACTGACGGGGATGCGATGACGACTGGACTGCCCGAAGGGGACGCGGGGAGGACGGCGCACGTGGGAGACGACACCGTACTGGCCAAGCAAAAGATCGTCGAACTCGGCGCCCTCCAGGAACAGCTCCGCGCCGCGAACCACAAGATCACCAATCTCTCGGCCCTCGTCGAGATCAGCAAGATCATCAACTCGACCCTCGACCTCGACGCGCTGCTCACCATGATCATGGAGATCATCAAACAGGTGCTCAACGCCGAGAGCGGGTCGCTTCTTCTCATCGACGAGAGCGGCGGCGAGCTGCTCTTTAGGATCGCCCTCGGCCCAAGCGAAAAGGAGCTGAAGGAAAAGGCCCGTCTCAAGTTGGGCCAGGGGATAGCCGGCTGGGTCGCCGCGCACGGCGAGCCGCTCCGGATCCCCGACGTGAGCCAGGATAAGCGCTTCGACCCATCGATGGATGAGACACTGGGACATAAAACGCTCTCCATCCTCTGCGTCCCGCTGCAAGTCCAAGGGAAGACGGTCGGGGTCCTCGAAGCTATCAACTCGAAAAACCCCGGTGGCTTCTCCGACGACGACATGGAGCTCTTCATGGCGTTTTCAAGCCAGGCCGCCGTCGCCATCGAGAGCGCGCGCATGCACACGCGCCTCCTCGAACAACAGCGCGTCGAACACGAGCTCCGGATCGCCCACCAGATCCAACAGAACTTCCTCCCCTCTTCCTTCCCGAAGCTCGCCGGCGCGAAGCTCTACGCAAGGACGGTGCCGGCGTGGGAAACGGGGGGCGATTTCTTCGACGTCGTGGACATGGGAGAAGGAAGGATCGGGGCGGTGATCGGCGACGTGTCGGGGAAGGGCGTCCCGGCGGCGCTCTACATGGTGAAAGCGCTGAGCGAATTCCGGTTCCGATCGCCCGGCGGCGCCCTTAGCATCGACAAGTTGTTGGAGGCGCTCAACGATAGCCTCTTCGACCACAGCACAAGCGGCATGTTCGTCACGCTCCTCTACGTCGTGGTGGACACCGCCGCGCGCGCCCTCTCCTACGGCAACGCCGGCCATCTGCCGCTCATGAGAAAATCCGGCGGGAGCGGCGGCGTCGAGGCCCTCGACGGGGGGTCGGGCATACCGCTCGGGATCACCCGGGGCGCGCGCTACGCCACGCATACGGTAACCCTGGAAAAAGGCGATGTCCTCCTCCTATATACTGATGGTATCATTGAAGCGCGGAATAGGAAGGGGCGTGAATTCGGGCTTCCACGCCTGAGGCGTCTCCTCGCCTCCGGACGGACGGCGGGGCCTGAGGCGCTGGTGAAACGGGTGTTGCGGAGCGTCGAGCGCTTCTCCAAGGGGATGCCCCGGCATGACGACCTCACCGCGCTGGCGATAAGGATCGGGTAGGCGATGACAACCAAACAGATGCCACAAGACATTATCTCGGTAACCATCCCGAGCAATCCGAAATACCTGCGGGCGCTACGCGCGGCCGTGGACGAGGTGACGTATGAGATGGGGTTCTCGGTGAAGGCGCGGAGTGAGATCATCCAAGCGATCGTCGAGGCGTGCACGAACGTCATCAAACACAGTTACGACGGGAACTTCAACAAGAAGATCATCCTGGTCCTCAAGGAATTGACCGACCGTCTCGAGGTGATCGTCAAGGACCTCGGCAAGAAAGTCCATCCTACGCGCATCAAGCACCGGGAGCTCCACGACGTGAAGCCGGGGGGGCTGGGCGTGTACATCATCAAGCAATCGATGGATATGGTCTGGTACGACATGACCCCGAGGAAGGGGACAGAGCTGAAAATGGTCAAGTTCCTCAAAAAGCCCAGGCGCCGGCGGGGTAAATCCCAAATCCCAAATCCCAAATCCCAAAGTAAGTGGTAAGCTACGATTGTGGTTAAAAATCAGCGTCCATCCCCCGAATGGGCCCCTTAGCCTGATCTATTCATCAACCTTGCTCGGTTGATGAAAATCCTACCGTGGCGCAAATAGTTATGCAAAACTGCCGACATTCCGCACCAGACCAATCGGTGCGGGGCGCGTCTAATTCTCCGTAGCAATCTGTGGCAAACAATAATGGCTAATAGAACTTCTGCGCCAGTGGGATGCGGCGGCCGAGACCGAACGCCTTCGTGGTGACCTTCAAACCGGGCGGCGCCTGGTTTCTCTTATACTCATTCCGCTCCACGCGGCAAATGATGTCCCTCACCAGCTTCCTGTCGTATCCCGCGGCAACGATCTCCTCGGGCTTTTCATGTCTCTCCACGTAGCGGGTCAGAATAGCGTCGAGCACGTCGTAGGGAGGGAGGCTGTCCTGGTCCTTCTGGCCGGGCTTGAGCTCCGCGGATGGGGCTTTCGTGATGCAGTTCCTAGGGATGATCCCGGCATTCCGATTGACGTAGCGTGCGAGACCATACACAAGCGTTTTGGGGACGTCGGAGAGGGCTGCGAGGCCGCCCGTCATGTCTCCATATAGGGTGCAGTATCCCACCGCCGCTTCCGATTTGTTACCCGTCGAAAGGACGAGGTAGCCGAATTTATTCGAGAGCGCCATGAGGATGTTACCGCGTATGCGGGCCTGGATATTCTCTTCCGCCTCGTCGGGCCTTAGACGGTGAAAAACCGGTTTCAACGTCTGGACGTAAGAGCGATAGAGCCTGGTAATGGGGATCGTGGAAAACCGTATCCCGAGGTTGTCCGCAAGTTCCCTCGCATCGCTCACACTTGCCTTAGAGGAATACATGGACGGCATGGCGATTCCGACGACGTTCTTCCTGCCCAGCGCCTCCACCGCAATGCAGGCCGTG
>CAYWRA010000068.1:0-14659 GCA_964460305.1 uncultured bacterium | reverse complement strand
GCTTGGAAACCGATGCTGCCGGAGATGACGTATGCTGTGCTCCTTCACCCCTATGTGGTTCCGGCAAGCGTGAAGATCTAGGTCACTGGAGCCGAATCGGAGGCGCTGCCAGGCGTTTATGATGTCCCCCCCGCCGCTCCCGACATGGCGTGGTCGGGGGATAGGCTCATAGAGGACTGGGGAACGGCGAAAAGCCTACGCGATGGCAAGAATATGGATATTTACGGTAGCGATGCCTTATGGCCACTCGATCCGGTGACGCTGGGGACTTTCTCCCAGATGAGAAAATGGAAATTCGTATGGGTGCGATTCAACCCCATCCAGTACAATCCGGTCAAGCAGCGGGCGACTCTTATAAAAAGCGCCAGGGTGAAAATTTCCTTCAGCCGATCGAACTCTCAGCTCGACGGCAGGTTGCTACGTCCCGACTCTTCCGATACAAAGGTGCGCGAGATGTTCATCAACTACGGGGATGCGAAGGCGTGGTACGGTGCGGGCATTGCCCAGGATCAGCCGCAAGAGAGCTATGACTATGTAATCATTACAACAAATGCTATCGTCGCAAACAGCACCAAGCTCTCTTCATTCGTCCTCCACAAGCAATCGCTCGGACGCTCGGTGCGCGTAGTCACAGAGGACGATTTCGGCTCGCTGGTCGGCCAATCGCCGAACCATCGCGCGGAGAAAATCAGGCAGTGGCTGATAAACAACTACGCGACCTACGGCATCGAGGAAGTGCTCCTGATAGGGGATCCCAAGCCCTATGAGAGCGGAGAGGGTGACATTCCTATGAAGCTGTGCTGGCCCCGCCGGGGTGCCGGCTCGGATGAGGATTCCCCCACAGATTGTTTCTTCGCCGACCTCACGGGGAACTGGGACCTGAATGGCAATGGCTACTACGGCGAGTGGAGCGACTATGCGAGTTCAGGAGGGGTGGATTTCGCGGTTGAGGTACGGGTGGGAAGGATACCTGTATACGCCGGGGCGTATGTCACGCTGGACAACATCCTCCAGAAAATCATGGACTATGAAAACGAGCCGGCGACGTCGTGGCGCAAAAGCATTCTCCTTCCTATGGGATTCCAGGCTGCGGGATATGACGGTGCGCCTCTCGCGGAGCAGGCCAAGGATGACTATCTTACCACGCGAGGCTATTCGTACTGGAGGCAGTATCAGCAGGGTAGCGGCACATGCTCCTTGAACTCGGCCTACGCGAGCGAGGAGGAGCTGCGTGGTGGAACGGTGGTGAGGGATCGTTGGGCGGGTGGAGATTATGGAATCGTCATGTGGTGGGGGCACGGCTCCTCGACGGAAGCCGCGGTCGGCTACGATGGCTGCTGGGATGGGAGCCTCTTTACGAACACCTATACAAGTTCGCTCGATGACAGTCACCCCTCCTTCACTTACCAGTGCTCCTGCACGAACGGCTATCCGGAGACCACTAACAATCTCCAATATGCGGTCCTCGTTCAGGGAGGGATTGGAACGGTTTCGGCGACGAGGGTTTCGTGGTTCAATACAGGGGTGGGATATGGACAATTCAACGGGAGTTCGACGAACAGCGGCATCGGCTACGAGTACGTATCGCGCTTGACACAGGAGCTCCGGACGGGAGAGGCCCTCTATGCCGCGAAATTGGCTGTGGTGCCAGACATCGCCGCAACTACGCGTCTGATGAACCAATACGACTTCAACCTCTACGGCGACCCTTCTATATCGATTGGAGGGCCACTAACTCCGACCCCAACCCCAACTCCGACGCCGACACCTCTCCCCTTGACCATCGACCCGGGTCAGCTAACAGCCGGCAAACCCTTCACGCTCGGCATCACGCTTAACCAGAATATCGCACAGGCGTTTGACTTCTATCTACTCACCGACACCCCCGCCGGGGTCTACACAATCTATCTGAATGGAGCTGTCAGGAAAGGGATTAAGCCGCTCTACAGGAACGTCCCCAGGTTCAATGCGCCGTTCTCCGCTACGGTCCACTCGGCAGCCAACATCCCTCCATCCATGACGGGAAAGACGTTTACCTTCTACGCGCTCATAGTAGAAGCGGGCAAGATGCCGCCGGTGAGAAAACCGTCGGATATCACGCCAGGGACTCCCTACGTGATTATGATGGATAAGGAAGCGGTGGTCGTTGCGCCATAGTGGCCGGCGTTTTCCAACACACTACTCGCCGCATATTATGACTTCGACGCGCCCGCCGCGGCAGTCGGTGGCGTCGCGCTCGATCTCCCAGAGGAGTTCAAAAGCATCAGGGCCACCCATAAATGAGACAAGTAACACTATCGCTGGGCATATCACATTTTCAAAGGCTTTGCAGACCCCGCAATTTCCACAATCGCATTTAGTTTTTCCTTAATTTCCGGATCTAATTTGTCTTTAGGAACGAATTGGGCAAGCTCATGAAAATTTTTCTTCGCCATAATATTAGGCAGTCCAAGTTTTTTAAAATATTTTTCAAAGAGGGGTGTTAAAAAGTCATCGCTTACTTTTGTGTTTATATCCCACGGTGAACCTTTGTCCAGAGTCTTTAGCGCACTTTCAATTTCTTGAATAGTTTCTTGCATAATCGTGGATCGCTTATTAGATTCAGATAAAGCAAAAAGAGGCCCGGCAACATTCTGCCGGGAGGAGGCTTTCGCATATGCTAATAATGTTTCTGGATCGCACAAATAATTCTCGATTTCGCGACGTTTCCATTGCAATCCAACGGCGCCTAAATCGGCCGGCAGGGATTGACCAAGCCGATCAAAAATTGCAATCCCCACAAGATGAGGCACGGCCTCTCGCAAACCATGAAAATGCTTTCTGACCTCGGAGGGTTGGTTTCCGACGTAATGAACAAATGGTCTTGCAAGAACATCTCGCGCCTCGTTGTATTCCAGCTTCTCTGCAAATGTACGTAATATCGCTAAATCGGTCGATCCTTCCAAATATAATACCCAGCCAGTTTGTTCCGCTTGATAATAGTGTTCAAATCCAATATCACGCAGTGCTTTTAGCAGTTGGCTGCCTCGATCATCTATTCTGTGAGGCCTTCCAACAAAAGCGACCACGACATCCCTATCCGCCGCTTCATTAAGCAAGACTTCGGAATGGCTTGCTGCGATGATCTGATTCCCATTCTCCCTGGCAACGTCCACAAGGAGTTGGTAAATCTGCCTTTGTCTAAGAATCTCCAAATGGGCATCGGGTTCATCAAGCAATAACACCGCCCCCTTATTGGCATACATGTAAGATAATAAAAGCAAGGTCTGCTGAAGACCTCTCCCCGAAGAGGAAAGCTCAAGTAGTATGCCTCTTTCCTTATATCTCATTCTAATTTCGCCGCGCTCGCTGATATACTCAGGAGCGCCAAGCTCCGATCCAAATAAAGAAGCAATTTGACCGACCATTTTTTTCCAATATTCCGGTTTTTCTTTGTATATCTTATAGCAAAGGTTGCGAAGCACCTCGGCCGTCCTTCCTTCGCCTATTCGCACATTAATTGCTCCAAGGTCAAGGCGCGTCTCATTTGTCGATAGACCTGACATCGGCGGCAAAAAAGCTATTTGAATATTATTCGCCTCTTCAGGGATCGCCATTCTCTTGGCAGGCTCCTTTTCCGCAGAGCGCAATGGCCGGCAATAGAACGATTCTTCATTCCCATAATCAAATTCCAGACCGCATTTCCATTCTTTACCCTCGGCTATGCCTTCAACAATGATGTCGATTCGGATATTTTGGGTCTCCGGCTTTCCATCAACTCTTTTGACATCCCTAAGATGCAAATCCTGCCAAAGGAGGTCGGCGCTAGGCACCGGTATGGCCACTAAATCCCTTCGGTTAATCGTTACCCCAGGGCGTTTTTCAGGGGCGCTTTTACCTTTCCGCTTTTCATTCCAACGCTTTAGTCCTATGTCCCAAAGCGCCAGCGCTTGAAGAGCCGAGGTTTTACCCGAATTATTCGGCCCGATAAACACAACAGGGTTGCCAAGTTCTATTTCTATCTGCCCAAACCTCTTAAACTTTCGGATAATCAGTTTTGTCAGCATAGTTTCTCCCTCTTATCGTGGTCTTACAAAATGATACCAGACGGGCAAGGAATTGGAACTTAAACCTTTAGGCTCAAGCCGGATTTTTGTGAGACGGGGACCCGGCCCCTTCCAAGTGGTGATCTCCAGCGAAACCTGGTGAGATGGATATCGTGGGGGGCATATCCTCCAACACACTACTCGCCGCATATTATGACTTCGACGCGCCCGCCGCGGCAGTCGGTGGCGTCGCGCTCGATCTCCCAGAGGAGTTCGCGGCAAAGGGCAAGCTGCTGTTTGAGGAGATGGCTTCCAGCCCGCTCCGTACGCACAGCCTCAAGATGGATAATCGCCAGTTCGAGGTGGGCTTTCTTTTCCGGGACGATGTCGATCCTGTTGACCACGTCCATCTGCGCGATGGCATTTACAAGGTGGGCGCGCAAACGCCGCTTCAGCACGGCCTTCGTGCAGTTCTTCCTCTTCCGACGGCGATCGGGCCGCCCAAGCTTATCCCTGTCGTACGACCTTTTATCTCCCCTCTTCCTGCCGAGGGGGACTGTGTAACGAGCCGTATTGGCATTCACGATGTGTCAGGCGGCAGGCGACCCGGGGGGAACTATCGGGAGGATTCCGCTGTCCGTCCGGCGGCAGCGTCCTTTGCCGCCGGGCTTGCAGTAACGGCGGGGCGCACCGCATTCCTGGCGGACTCTTTATCGAAGCGGCGGTTGAGCTCCTCGATGACCTCCCCCGTCGCATCCAGGCCCTTCACGCCGTACACAACGGCCGAGGCGTCGATAACGATCTTGAGCTGCCGCCGCTTAGCCGCGGTCTCGGCGGCCGTGCGCACGTCACCCATCAATTTCTGGTATTCGTCGCTCGTCCGGTCCGTCAGATCTTTCGCCGCCCCGCGACGAAACGCCTCGAGCGCCGCGCTCTTCTCCCTGATGCGGGTCTCCCGCTCTTTCCGGGCCTCCTCGCTCAAAAGCTCCGATTCCTTCACTAGCTTGTTGATCTCATCAAGCATCTCCTGGCCTCTCGTCTCCAGGTTGCGCCTGTCCTTTTCGAGGGCCTCGTATACGGATTGCGACTTCTTATAGTTCCTAAAGACCGCGTCGATGTCGATGACGGCAACGTCGGTCGGCGTGCGCGAGCAGCCGCACACGACAAATCCTAGCAACATGATGGGAAGAACGAAGCGCATGGCTTTTATCCTCAACTCTTTGGACCTTTCCGTGATTTGATCATATTGAGCAGCCCCCCCGCGAGGAGCATCCGCCTCTCGCGCCCGCTGAGCGCCAGCCGCGCGGCTATCCGCCGGCGCGCATGATGAATGACGATCGTATCCCCCGACCCGACCGACTCGCGCACGCCGAGTAGCTTCAACCGGGAACCCTGTGCCAGCTCACGGAGATCCTCCTCGCGCTCCACGACGAGCGGGATGACGCCGAAATTTACGAGGTTTGCCCGGTGGATCCTCGCGAACGAGCGCGCGATCACCGCAGCGACGCCGAGGAACCTGGGTACAAGCGCCGCGTGTTCCCTGCTTGACCCCTGGCCGTAATTATTTCCCGCAACGATGAAACCCGTTCCAGCCTTCACGGCGCGTTTGGCGAAGGAGGGATCGCACCTCTCAAAGGCATGCTCGGCGAGCGCCGGGATATTGGACCTTAGCGGGAGCAGCTTTGCGCCAGCCGGCATAATGTCGTCAGTGCTCACATTGTCTCCGCATACGAGCAGCACCTCGCCCTCGATCCGGTCGGCGAGCCTGGGAAAGCGCGGCAAAGGTTTGATGTTAGGCCCCTTGATGATACGAACCGACTTCCCGTCCCGCGGAGGAGCGACGATCATACCGTCGTCGACAAGCATGCGCCGGGGGAGACGCACGACGGGTGGTCTCCCCAGCTTTCGCGGGTCGGTAATCTTGCCCGCGAGCGCGGATGCCACCGCCACCGCGGTGCTGCAGAGATACACCCCGGCATCGGGCGTGCCGGACCGCCCTTTAAAATTCCGGTTGAACGTCCTGAGCGACACGCCGCCGGAGGGAGGGGCCTGCCCCATGCCGATGCACGGGCCGCACGCGTTCTCAAGGAGCCTCGCCCCCGCCGAGAGCATGGCGTCAAGCGCGCCGGCTTCCGCCATCATCCTTAGCACCTGTAGCGAACCGGGAGACACGGTCAGGCTTACCCTCGGCGGGATTGCGCGCCCCTTCAGCATCATTGCCGCCTCGATCATGTCTCTCAGCGACGAGTTGGTGCAACTGCCTAGGCAGACCTGGTCGACTTTCAAACCCTCACACTCGCTCACCCGGCTGACGTTATCCGGGCCGTGCGGGGCGGCTATAAGCGGCTCGATCGTTTCGAGATCGATGTCGACCGTTTGCCCATACACCGCATCGCGGTCCGCGACAAGCCCTCGCCACTGCGTGGAGCGCCGCTGGGCATGGAGGAACCGCTTCGTCTGGCCGTCCGAGGGGAATATGGAGGAGGTCACACCGAGCTCGGTGCCCATGTTGGCGATCGTCGCCCTCTCGGGGACGGTGAGTGACGCGAGCGCCGGCCCCCCGTACTCGAGCAACTTTCCCCTCCCCCACTTCACGCCGAAACGCCTTAGGAGCTCGAGAATAATATCCTTCGCCGAGACCCAGGGCCGCAGTTTCCCGCGGAGCCTAACGAGGATGACCTCGGGCATGGTCAGATAGAACGGCTCGCCCGCCATTGCCGCAGCGACGTCCAGACCTCCAGCGCCGATGGCGAGCATGCCGAGACCCCCAGCGGTGGGGGTATGGCTGTCCGAGCCGATAAGCGTGGCTCCCGGGACCGCGAATCTCTCCAGGTGAACCTGGTGACATATCCCGTTCCCCGGACGCGAGAAGTATGCGCCGCACCGGGCCGCCGCGCTCTCCAGGTAGCGGTGATCGTCGGCGTTCTGGGGCCCGGTCTGGAGGGTATTGTGGTCGACGTAGCTCACCGAGAGGGCGGCCCTCGTCCTGCCCCCCCCCATCGCCTCGAATTGCAGGAAGGCGAGCGTCCCCGTCGCATCCTGTGTGAGCGTCTGTTCGATGCGCAGTGCGATCTCCGCGCCGGCGACAAGGCGCCCGTGCACGAGATGTCCCGCGATGATCTTATCGGTAAGGGATTCGCCCATGGAATTTATTTCAACGCTATCTTGAGTGTCTTTCTCGTCTGATCAAACTTTACCCTGTCCTCACGGGCCAGCCACCCCAGCGCCATCTGGAGAATATCATACGGAACCTTGAGTTCTCTTAAGATTTCAGTGGTAGTCGCCTCTTTTTTCTTCTCCAACAGCCTGTATACCATACCCGCCGTCTGGCCTATCTGTACCCAGAGCATAATCATTCCTCCTTTCTCGAAATGAATATTCAAACACACATTCGCATGGTATCACACATCCGTTGAAAGTGAAAGACTGGCACCACGTAATGCCTTGGTTGCGGAGGTGGGAGCACCGACGATCGACTGATATAATTGGAAGAGGCGAAAATCCTACCGAAAAGCGAAATGTGATAATCTTGATCAACTATTTGCGCCACAGTAAAGACTTATCGGCCGATCAAAGTTGATGAATAAATCAGGCTAAATCCGAAACAAATCCAAAGCACAAAACTCGAAACTAACAAATTTTAATCGGTTTTGGATGTTGGGTTTTGGATTTGTTTAAAGTTTCGCGTTCCGGATTGCGAGTTTCAAGAAGGTCGAAAATCTCCCTATTGGTGAGAATCTTTGCGACGTAGCGTGAGAGGTATTCAAGCGTTATCTTTTCGTGCGCAGCATCGTAGGAATCGATGCAGTCACGGGCAATGACGATCCCATAGTCCCGCTGATATGCGTCGATGGCGGTGACGCGTATGCACGCGTGCGACATGAATCCGGCAAGGACGAGCGTATCATACCCTCCCGCCTTCAGGATACGATCCAGATCGGTGCCGTAAAACGCGCTCCAGCGCGTTTTGTACATCACCGCCTCTTCCGGCCTGCGGCCGACAGCGTCCAGTTCCCGGCTGCCCTCGGTTCCCTCGACGCATATATCGAAATTATCGCGTTTCATCTGGAGCGTCCAACTGCTCCGGTCCGCCTTGTGCACCGTGAGGACGTGGATGATCGGCAGACCCCTTTCCCTGAAAAAGGAGGTCAATTGCCTAATGTTAGCATCGAATATCCCGTGTGGTTTGACGAGCTTAAAAAGCCCCGGGAAGTCCTTCTGCAAATCTATCGTGAGCAAAACCGGCTTCATGTCGATTCCTTTCCTGAAAAACAGGATGCCGTTTATATCACATCCACTACATCGAGGCAAGGCATTAGCCTGACCCGAAATGGCGGATAGTTGTCGGGGTCGGATGAATCCCTGCCCGACGAAGCTTTAGCGCAGCCTTGGCGTAGGCTGGCGACCTCCACATTGATCTGCCAATTCAGGCTCAACCACTCCGGCGTGACGTCTTGAGGCATACCGCCGCTTCCAAGATTGCCGTAGCAGCAAGAAGCATGGAGCACAACAGGAAGGGGGAGCGGATGCCCGCGCATTGAGCCAATATCCCCCCGACCGCCGGCCCGAGAAAGAAACCGGAACCCACCATAAACTCGTGGATACTCGTCCTCCGTCCAGCATGCTTGTGACCGCAAAGGCTGTAGTATATGCTCGAATAGTAGGACAACCCCAACGCCACGCCCAGCAGGGGGAATGCGATGGAGAGGAGCGGCGCCGAGGCACTCCAGAAAATAAGCAGCATACCTAATGCAGCCGCGCAATGCACGATGGCGAGCGGACCGAAACGATAGTGCCAGACGCGACTCAAACGCAACACGATAAAAAATACGGACTGCGCCACCCCGACGAGAAAGAGGAGGCAGCCGATCAGTTGCGGCGAGAATCCGTTCATCACGGCGACTTTTGGATAGAGTGACTGTACGTTGGAGAGGGCGAACCAGCATACGAAATTCGCCCAGAGCGCCAAGGGGAGGAACAGACCCGGATCCTCGAGATACTCCTCATCATCGCAGGCATTTACCGCACCATGGACGTCCCCGCGCCGCCCATCCCTGGCGAGGAGAAGCGCCGCCAGCATCAGCGTATTCGTCGCTATCGCGTAGCACCATGGGTAATGGTAGTTGATGGAATAGAGCACCCCGCCGATCATCGGCCCCATCATTATCCCAGTACTCCATGACAGATTGAACATCCCCAGCCGTTCCGAGAGACTGGCGCGCTCACCGATATCGACAAGCCATGCCTGGAGTGGAGGCCAGAAAAATGCGGCGCTGAGAGAACCGGATACCGCCAGTATGAATACATCCCTCAAGCCGCTGATAAGGAAGATGCATGAATCCACCGCGATCAACAGACCGCAACTGAGCATGACGGACCGCCGCTTGGCCTCCGCGGGCAGCAGCGCGGCGTCCCGTTCGATCCGCTCGGAATGCCAGCCCGCGAATGGACACGCGAACGTGTATGCCATGGCGCTCACTGAGCCCAGCAGTCCGAGTTCGAGGGGATTTGCGCCATACCTGATAGCGAGCAGCGGCAGGGCTATCACGAGGACGCCCGTCGCGCTGTTCATGATGAACGCGAATGTATAAAGTAGACGAGGTCTAACGGCCAAAGTGGCCCCTGATTGCATCGCCGGGGGGAATGTGGGGCAGTGCGGAATCAGAAGTTGATACGGATCTTCTTGTCGGCCTCAGGTTCAACGATCACATCCTTGCCGAATACGCTGACATCCCTTTCCCTGCCCATTTCCTCACTATATTTTTCGTAGGTTTTCACACCCTTGCCTACGGGGGAATTATCTACCGTTTTGCAACCGGTCATATAACAAATTACAGCGAGGATTATGCACGACGGTAATACGATCTTTTTCATGAGATCACTCTCAGTGTTTATCCGTGGTTGCAAACTTCACTATCTTCCCTCCGCCCCCTATTCCTTGCTCACGAGGCGAAGATTGCCGATATCGACGTTCGACTTGTCGCCATCGACATGGTACACCTTCTCACGCCTCTTCAAGGGCCTGCCCAATGCCTGCTCCATGACAAGGCGGTGGAGATATTTTCCCTTATCCTTGCCCGCGGTGATCACGATTGACCCGTCCGGACGCTTGAACCGCCCCCCCCTCCACCGGTGATGCCTCTCGCCCGACGGCACGCCCTTGAGCTGAATGCCGCATTTCTTGAGGTGCACATAGATGGTACCGGGATCGACGCCGCACTCGCTCGCGATTTCAGCCAGGGTCTTCCCTTCCTGTACGTATCTCCGGGCCAACCACTCCCGGTCGTGATATTTTTTCTCGGGGGGCTTGATGCTGAACTCGATCTTTTTCAACGACGCGTATTGCCGGGTGAATCCGAAGATCTGGCCGACGGCATCGAGTGTCTCTCCCGACTCAAGCAGTCGCGTAAATCTCTCATAACCGCCGAATTCCTTGTACCGCTTATTGAATCGCGCTATCGCTTTTTCAAGGTTCCTGGCCATAGGGTCCCCCTTCAGTTCTTCATCTTTATTTTTGACAAATCTCTGTAACATTATTAAGCAACAGTTAAGTTATCACAAAAAGCATGTACTGTCAATGGTCTCTTCCCACCGCCTTGTTTTGCCATCACAAACGTACAAGAGGCCCTGGCATAATCCATCGCGTTCCAGTAGAGGTTGTTAAGTTTTGGATATGAGCTTGATCCTTGACCGACTCCCGGATGTGATTTAACATAGCCTCTGTCATAGTGACATGAAAAAGGCAATAGATCGCTCTTTTTGCTGCAAGATCCGGCATGCGGTACGATGATCGCCGGGCAGAAGGAGGGGACGCATATGCGAAAAACGCCGCTTTTATTAATTTCAACGATGCTCATAATGGCCATCGGGGTCCTCACCCCCGCCATCGCTGCCCCAAAGCCATATCCATTCAAGAGCGCGATCATAAAATACCGGATAAGCGGCTCGATCCAGCAGGGCACACAAACGCTTTACATCGACGATCACGGAAAAAAAACACGAACGGAGCGCGAGACCACCATAAACGTCATGGGGATGAAACGAAAAGACTCATCGCTTGAGATCGATGATGGAAACTACCATTACAGGATAGACCTGATGAAGAAAACCGGAGAGAAGCTGCCTAGCTACTCCCGAAGGGCGGACGAGATGGTAAAGGCGATGAGCGCCGAGCAGAAAAAGGAGATGGAAACGCTCGGCAAAGAGCTGGCCAAGGGCCTCACCGGGACGGAAGAGATGAAACCTTCCGGGAAGGGAATTATCCTCGGGAAGGAATGCGCGATATACGATCTGATGGGGGTGAAATCATGGCTCTGGAACAATATCGCCCTCAAGATAGAAAATCCGGGGCTCGGCAACATGGTACAGGAAGCCGTTGAGATCGCGGTCGACGTCCCCTTAGATGCCGATAAATTCAAACCGCCTTCGGACGTCGCCATCACGGAGACGCCGAGGAGGGCTGCAACGCCCAAGCCTCAGGCGAGATAACCGGCCTTCCGGATAACAGTCCGCACAGAATCCAGAAATGGCGAATCATCCCTGATGCCAAGGAGAGATCGCCCCTCCAAACACGAACGCGCGACATCGACGTCGCGCGCCAACCTCCCGGCATACGAAAAAGAGCGATCGCCCTCGATCTCTTTGAGGCACTCTGAGGGAAAGTCGCAACCCGCTACCATATAAAAATTGCGGTACCGTATGTTGATCTCCTCGATCACCCTTTTGGCTCTGCGCGCGTTATCGAACGATTTCTTCGAAGGGCCGATTAGCGCGAATATGTCATCCACGACGGACGTGATTCTCCGGTTCAGATGCTCGAGACCAGCGGGAGAATCTATCATGACGTGCCGGTAATTCCTTTCAAGTCTCGCGACCAATCCCTTCAATATGTTGTTCGGCTGGCAGTAGCATCCCTCCGACCACTTGGTGCCGAGTGAGAAGAAATCGAAGTGCGGCCCTTCGTAGACGCCCTTCTGGCTCAGGAGATAATCCACCTTCTCGGCGAGGCTTACGCTCTGGAGCTTCTCTTCGACGCGACCGGCCTTGATATCGAAGAGCAGGTCGGACACCGTATGCACGCCCTCCGCCTCCATATCCAGGCCCACCATCTCGGCGAGGTTCTGATCCGGATCGGCGTCTATCAGCAGGAGCGGCCCCTGGTCCATGAGCAGCCGCGCCATGCCGGCGATGAAACAAGTCTTTCCCACTCCCCCGCGCCCTATGGCTACGATTTTGGTCATGACCGGTTACCCCCCAGTAAATCCCAAACCCCAAGCGACGTGGGGCGTGACGGCGAAAATACCAAATGACAAAACACAATGCGTCCAATCCTCCGCATCTTCACCCCAGGCACGAGCGGCAGAGCGCCAGGTCAGCGGCGATGATCTTACGCGCCGTGGCCTCAGTCCTATCCGGAAAATGGTCGGGCATCAGCTCGACCGTGACGTGGCCCCGGTAACCGCTCCCCGCGGCATGCCGGAGAAACCCAGCCATATCGATCCGTCCGGTATCGAGCGGCTGATGCTCCGTCTCCGTGAAATTGGATACGTGGACGAGCGCGAGCCTGGATTTTATCCGCTCGTAGGCCTCAATGGGGTCCAGCCCCCCCGTGGCGAGATGCGTGGTGTCAAGCACGAGATACTTGAAGCGGAGGAGATAGTCCCAATCGTTTCCGGCAAAGCAGGGCTTGCTTAAGGGGCGGAGGAGCCTGTTGGGCCACGCGCGTTTATTCACCTCGTAAAACGCCCCGGTCTTCAGGAGCACGCCGAGGCGGCCGAGTATCTTATAGGCGCGGGGCATGTTCTCCACCGCGAGCTTCACGCTGGTTTTTTCCTGCCATCGAGGGAGATCGTCCTCGATCCATTTCGCGTAGCTCCGCTCCGTAAAGAAGGGGAGATGGAAGACGACGATTTCACTCCCGCATGCCTCGGCTAGGGAGAGGGATTGACGCATGCGCTCCACCGTGTCGCCGCCCCAGGCCGGGGTCTCTACGAAACTGAACGGAGAATGGACGCTCACGATTGGCAGGCCATAGCGGTCCATGAGGCGTTTCAGATACACGGGATCCGCCGTGTCCCACCGATCATCCACGATGAGCTCGATCCCGTCGAAACCGAGGTCGCGGGCGATGCCGAACACGCGGTCGATGCCGAAAAAACGAAGAGAGCCGATGGAAAGGAGTAGCATATATTGTATCCTCGGTGAAAAAATTACATCATAGTGTATTCACGCTTTAACTGGCAAGGCAATTGTTGTAAACTCTCACGAACTGTGGATGACAGGGGTGCGTCTTGATAAATCAAGTCAGACACAAATAACCGAAACCACTGAGGCCACTGAGGAATAAACCCAAGATTAATTTTAACCACGCCCCCGAAGGGATCCCTTCGGGACGGGACGGGACGGGGAGTGTCCTCTGTGATCAGTTCTCTGTGCACTCTGTGGTTGCACATTACAGCATAGGAGTTTCGCTCTGAATTATGGAGAATAGCCCAAAATACAAACTGATACGCGCAAGCTTCCTCCTCCCGATGAGCGACGCGCCAAGGCGGGGGGCTCGCATCGCAGATGGTTACGTGCTCACATCCGGCGGTAAAATCCTTGAAGCAGGCCCCTATCGGGCGGAGATCGGCAAGCGCATACTCAAACAATACCGCGGCGAGCTGCTCGTGATAGGCGCACCGGACGCCGTGCGGGAAGAGGAGATCCCTCAGCACCGCGGCGTTTTGCTCCCCGGCTTCGTCAAGGCCCACGGGCACGACCACGAATCCGCGATCATCGGCGTCGCGAAGGACCAGCCGCTCACCTCCTGGCTCGACAACGCCGTGAATCCGTTCACCGGCTTTCTCTCGGAGAGGGCGACGCAGATCGAGGAGGCATTGGGACGCGCCCCCACATCCATTGCGTACCGGAAGGCCCGCCTTGATGACGTTTCGTACGGGATCACCTCCGCGCTCACGCACCACTGCAACTTCAGCAAGTATAACGTACGCGACCTCGTCGAGGCTAACGACGAGGCCGGCACCCGCCTTACTATCGCCGTGGGGAGCCAGGACAGGCATTACGACGCCCGCATCCTCGACACGCCCAAGGGCGCGGTCGAGCGGCTGGACGGTTACGCGCGGGAGTTCGCCGGCGTGCCGAGAGTGAGAATCATCCCCGGCCCCGACCAGTTTTTCTCGAACGGCCCCGAGCTACTCAAGGGACTCAAGAAATGGGCGCGTGAGCATGGGACGCTCATCCACATCCACTCCTCCGAGGAGCCGAAGACGACCCGCTGGTTCACGGAGAAATACGGGATGACCGAGGTGGAGTACGCTAAGAGCATCGGTTTCCTAGACGGCAACACCATCCTCGCGCACCAGGTGAACTGCACCGACCGCGACCTCGATATCATCCGCGAGATGGGGGTGAAGGTCGTCCACAACCCGCTCGCCAACACCATACTCGGTTCGGGAATGCCGCCGGTGATCAGGATGCTGGAGATGGGCATCCCCCTGGCGATCTCGACCGACGGCTCGGGGAGCGCCGACAACCAGAACATCATCAATGCCGCCCGCCTCGCCTCACAGTATCAAAAGGCGCTCCACGCCGACGCGACGCTGATGCCGGCGCAGAAGATGCTCGAACTCATC
>CAYWRA010000067.1:0-14763 GCA_964460305.1 uncultured bacterium | reverse complement strand
CACTTAATGGGCAACCTCCCTCACCGAAATCGCCAGCACTAAGTAAGCGCCATTCAGGTCTGACCCTGCCTGAACCCTGCCTGAATATTGCAGTGATTATTTCTCTGTGCGCTCTGTGGTTGCACGTAGTTATTGCGCGAAGGCTTTGAACCATTCCCACGTCTGGCGCAGTCCCTCTTCGAGCGAGGTCTCAGCCTTGACGCCGAGGATGCGGTTCATCTTATCGACCCTCGGCACGCGCCGCTGGATGTCCTCGTAGCTGTTGCCGTAGATCGATTCTTTCGTGACGAATTTGACCTTGGACTTGGCTCCGGAGACCTTGATCATCAATTCGGCTAGCTCCTTGATGCTCGTTTCCACGTCCGTGCCGATGTTGAAGATCCCGCCTTCCGCCTCGGGCTTAAGGCCCGCCGCGACGGTCGCCCTGATCGCATCGTCAATATAGGTGAAACAGCGGGTCTGGCTCCCATCCCCGATGACGGTGACCGGCTCGTTCCTAAGTAGTTGGCCGATGAATATGGTGAGGACTCGACCGACGTCTATCTTGTCGAGCCTCGGGCCGTACGCGTTGAAGTAGCGGACGATGACCACGGGGAGCCCCATTTTCCTATAGGCGTGGCAGAAATGTTCGCCGACCCCTTTGGAGGTCGAGTAGCACCAGCGGTCGATGCGCGTGGAGCCGAGCACGCGGTCGTCGTCCTCATCCCACGGCACCTTGGGGTTCCGGCCGTACACCTCCGACGTGGATGTTAAGACGACCTTCTTGTTGTATTTGTGCGCGAGGCGCAGCACGTTCTGCGTGCCGTTGATGTTCACGTTGAGGACCGCGTACGGGTCGGCTACGTAGTGTTCCACGCCGACCACGGCGGCCATGTGGTAGATGAGATCGCACTTGATGATGAGCGACTCGAGCATTTCGAGGTTGAAGATCGTGTCGTGTATGTAGTGGAACTTAGGGTTTTCGAGCAGGTGTTTGATCTTGAAGCTCGATCCGGTGTCGAGGATGGATACCTCATGCCGGTCTTTGATAAACGAGTCAGCAAGGTGCGAGCCCAGGAAACCGGCCCCGCCGGTAATCAATATTTTCATCAGTCAATCCTCCGTTGATTGATTATGCGGTGACCACCGAAAGCCCCCCCCACCGGGGCGGAGAAATTCACTCGCGGCCGCAAGAATGCGCGCGAACCGCCAAAAATGGAGCCTATTCTATCCCAAGACGGTTCCGGGCGCAAGAGCGCTTATCCCGGCGGGTGTTCCAGCGTCGATCTCGCGCTCGCCTTCCCACTGGATTTCCTTGAGGAGCAGTATCCCTTGCCCGGCAGCCAACGCGATACCTTCGCCGTCACGCGCCGTGATGACCTCGCCGGGCTTCGCCCCTTCCGTCGGCGCGTCCTCGATCGGCTCGGCCCGCCAGATGATGAGCTTGCGCGCCCCAGCCTCCGTGAACGCCCCCGGATACGGATGGGTCACGGCGCGAATTAGGTTGTAGATCTCGGTCGCACTCCTTGACCAGTCGATCCGGCCGTCCCTTGCCGTGCGCCCGCCGAAGTAAGACGCCTGCCGCGAATCTTGTTGTAGCTCGCGGATTTCCCCTTTTAGCATCTTCGGATAAACATCAGCGATGAGCTCGGCGGCGGCGGCGGTCATCTTGTCGAAAAGGGTCAGCGCGGTGTCTTTAAAATCGATCGGCACGGCCTTTTGAGCAATGATGGCGCCGGCATCGGGCTTTATCTCCATCCTATGCAGCGTCACGCCGGTTTCCTTCTCGCCGTGCACGAGCACCCAGTTGACTGGGCAGCGGCCGCGGTAGCGGGGGAGGAGGGAGCCGTGCAGGTTGAATGCCCCGATGCGCGGGATCTCCAGGAGCTCTGGGCCTAGCATCTGTCTAAAGTAGAACGAGAAGATCAGATCCGGGGCGATGCTTCTCACGGCCGCGATCATCGCGGGCGCATTGACATCGGGGGGCTGATACACCGGGATACAGTGCTCGAAGGCGAGATCGCGCACCGACTTGAACCATATGTTTTCGCGAGGGCTGTCCGCGTGGGTCACCACGGCAGCGACGTCCGCCCCCATCTCGATGAGCTTCTGGAGGCATACATAGCCGATGTTGTGGTAACCCATGACGATTATTCTCATGGAATAAATCCCAATATTGAGAATGACAAATACCAAATGAATTACAAATGACCAAATATCAAAACCTCATCATGTTTTGTCATTTGGTATTTGTCATTTGTCATTATTTGTTGCGGTTGGCAACGAGGACGAGATCCATGTCGCGGTAGCGGAACTTGCCAACCGCCTTCACCGCCTGCGGCAACCGCCCCTTCCCCCGTTCGTATACCGTGGTTTCCATGAGGCAGAGCATGCGCCGGTCGGCCCGAAGATAATCTAACAGTTCCTTCTCACGGTCAATGAAAATAACCGGTTGACCCAAAAAGAAACCCAGAGCGAGACGCCTGCCGAATTTCTCGGGTGTGGGGCCGTAGGTCGCCAACTGATCGTCTCCCACGACGGGCGCAACGGCTTCAGCGAGGCGCTGGTGCTCGGCGCGCTTCGCGTCGCGCGCCGGCAGGACCATAAGATAACATGCCCAGCCGATGGTGAAAGCACCGACGATGACGATGAATCCGGTGCGCCATTTGGGCGCATCGAACACCCTGTCCCAGAAATCGGCTACGAGCAGCGCCGCTGCCGGATAGAGCGGGAGCGCATAGCGGGAATGTTTTCCGCTGCTGATGGTGAGAAAGGCGAGGATGCTCAGGAACCAGGCGGCGGGAAAGCGGCGGTCGCGCGGAGTCCCGATACCGGAGGTCATGCGTGGTGCGAAGATGCAAAGGATAAGGAACGGACTCCATGGAAGGAAGTGGGAGAGGAGCTCGGGGCCGTAGAACCAGAACGGCTCGTAGTGGTCGAACCCACTGGTGAAACGCAGGAGGTTTTCCTTATAGACGTACATTTCGTAAAAGAACCGCCTTCCATCCGGCCCGATCCTCACGAGGTAGGGAACGTACCATGCCACTTGTATGCCGATGACGATTAGGATGCCCCAGGGGATCATCATCGAGCGAAGGAGGCCGAGCTTGCGGTCCACGGCTAGGAAGGCGAGGCAGACGATAGCCGGGAGGATGATGCCGAGAGGCCCCTTGGTGAGGGCGGCTAGGCCCATTGCGGCGTAGGCGAGGACGAACGGCCCCTTGCGCGCTCCTTCCTCGCTGAATCCCCGGTGCAGGAAACAGAGCGAGAGCGTGACGAAGAAGGTGAACAGCATGTCCACCATGCAGGCTCTAGCCTCCCAGGCGAAGGCGTACGCCGTGCAGAGGATAAAGCCCGCGAGTAGCCCCGCCCTCCGGTTGAAGAGCGTCTTCCCGAGCCAAGCCGTGAGGAACGTGCAGCCGAGCGCCGCGAGGGCCGAGGGTAGCCGTGAAAAAAACGGCGTGATCGCGCCGGCGGCCCACGAGAACCCCGCAACGGCCCAGATAAACAGGATCGGTTTCTCGGTAAAAATCACGGTGTTGAAACGGGGGACGATCCAATCTCCCGACCGGAGCATTTCCCAGGCGATCTCGACGTACCAGATAGTGTCCTTGTTTTCGAACCCGCGCCCGCCGAGGCGGAAAAAGAAAATAAAAAGTGCGGTGAGGATTAGGAGGAGCAGGGGCAACCTGCGGGATCGTTGTGGAGGCAGGGAAATAGTTTCATTCTTCATGAGAGACGGCCTGTAGCGCTACGCGCGGCGAATCAGGAGCTTATCCTCTTGATGACGTAGCGGGGACGGTTCCGCACCTCGGCATAGATACGTCCGATGTACTCGCCGATGAGCCCCATCGCGAGGAGCTGGATCCCGACGAACACGAAGAGAACGGCGAAGAGCGTGAATACCCCCTGCGCGGCCCAGACGGCGCCGTAGATGAAACGGAGTGTGATCAGCAGGACGCCGAACCCGATCCCGAGGAGCGCGATGAGAATCCCGAGGGCGCTGATGAGCTGGATGGGGAAGAGCGAGAAACCCGTGACCAGGTCGAAGTTGAGCTTTAGCAACCGGCGGAGGTTGTATTTGGATTTACCCCGTTTCCTCTCTTCATGTGCGACCTCGATCTCAGTGACGGAGCGAGCGAATGAGTTTGCTAGCGTGGGGATGAAGCTTGAGATCTCGTTGCAGCGCACTATCTGATCGACCACCATGCGGCGGTAGGCCCTCAGCATACAACCGTAGTCCTTTAGCCCGACGCCGGTGGCGCGCGCGATGAAGCGGTTCACGAGCCAGGATGGAATTTTCCGGAACGCCGAGTCGCGCCGCCGCCCCCTCAAGCCCCCCACGATATCGTATCCCTCCTCGATCTTGGAAATCAGCTTTGGTATTTCCTCCGGCGGGTTCTGGAGATCGGCGTCCAGGGTGACGACGATCTCGCCCCGCGAATGCTCGAAACCGGCGAAGACGGCGGCGTGCTGGCCGTAGTTGCGGTTGAACTCGATGAGCCTGACGTGCCGATCCTTCCCGGCGAAACCGTTGATTAGCTCCGCGGAGCGGTCAGAACTCCCGTCGTCGACGAAGATTATCTCGTAACTCATCCCCAGCTTCCCCATCGTCTCCATGAGTCTGTGATAGAGCGAGGGGATGTTTTCCTCTTCGTTATACACCGGTATCGCCACCGAGACGTTCACCGATCCGGCGCGCGGATCCGCGCCCGGCCCCTTTGCATTCCGCGCCGGCGACGTTGCTACGTTATTATTCATGGGTCGTTACCTTTTGTTCCGCGAGGCGATCTCTTTGACGGCGGAAGCGGCGTCGCGGACGTCCGCCTCGCTCATGCCGGGATAGAGCGGGAGCGAAAAAATCCGATCGGAGACGAACTCGGTCTTCGGCAACGCGCCGCGCGCGAAACCGAACGTGCGCTGGTAGTACGGCTGCAGATGGACGGCGGGGAAGTGCAGGCCGATTCCGATGTTCGCATCCAGCATCTCCGCCATGAAGCGGTCCCTGTCTATCGTAAGGCGGTCTATGTCGGCGAGGATGACGTACAGGTGCCAGGCGTGGCGGGTCCCCTTCCGCGGAGGGAACTCCGGGAGCAAGACCCCGGGGACGTCTTTTAGGAGGTCGGTGTAGAGCGCGGCGTAACGGGTGCGCTGCTCGATGAAGCCGTCCAGCTTTTTCATCTGGTGGATGCCGAGGGCCGCCTGGAGGTCGGTGAGGTTGTACTTAAAACCCGGGAAGAGGATTTCGTATTGCGGAATCTCCTTCGCCCCGTAGCGCTTCCATGCGTCTTTCTGTATGCCGTGGAATTTGAGCAGCCGCACCTTCTCCGCAAGCCCGGCGTTGTCGGTGACGAGCATGCCGCCCTCGCCGGTTGTGATGTTCTTGATCGGGTGGAAGCTGAAAACGGTGATGTCGCCGATGGAGCCGATCCGGCGCCCCCGGTACTCGGTCCCGATCGCGTGGGCGGCGTCCTCGATGACGATGAGGTTGTGCCGTCGCGCGATCTCGATGATCCCGTCCATGTCGCAGGGATAACCCGCGAAGTGCACAGGTATGATGGCCTTGGTCCGGGGGGTGATTGCGGCCTCGATCAGGTCGGGCCTGATGTTGATGTCGTCGCCGATGTCGACGAAAACGGGCCGCGCCCCCACGAGCGTAATCATGTTGACGGTGGCGGCGAAGGTCATGGAGGTGGTGATGACCTCGTCTCCGTTGCCGATGCCGGAGGCGAGCAGCGCCAAGTGAAGGCCGGCGGTGGCGGAGGTCAGTGCGATGGCGTGCTGTGCGCCGACGTACTGTTTCACGTCATCTTCGAACTGGTAGCATTTCGGACCGGTGGTGATCCAGCCTGATTTCATCGAATGCACGATCTCGCCGATCTCTTCATCCCCGATCGAGGGGCGTGAGAACGGGAGCATCGTCGTACGATTGAGCCTGGTGTTCACGGTTTCGCCCATGTCTTATGGACTCCTTTATTTCGGAAGAACATTATAGCCGTTCGGGCACTCCCGATCAAGGAAACGAGACAGGAAGCGAGGCGGTTGTTTTACAAAGAGTAAAAGAGAAATAACCCATAGTTAAGAGCGGGCTTGGCGCCTGCCCGCCTTTGGACGGCATCAAGCCCCTACAGAATCAAGTATTATCATAGCGTCGAGGATAGCTAACCCGATCTAATCACCAAGCCCATAACAGGGTCATCCCCGCGAAAGCGGGGATCCGGCGTCAAAGAATATAGGACTGGATTCCGGCTTCCGCCGGAATGAGATGCTACATGCATTAGATGAATACGTGCTCTTGATCGGTAGATGAATAATCCAGGCTAAAGACTTGTTTGGCACATAAATTACGGGACATGCTCTTTTCTCTCTTTTACCCTTTGTGAAAAGTCGTTTCTTCGTGGTGTGAGTAATGCCTCAGTTGCGGGTGTGCCCAGTCCATAATCCACCACCCCATAACCGATGGGTGTCCCCTTACTGGTGTACGCTGTTTTGCCTGTATAACCCCGCCGCGAAATGGTAGTATACGAATTCGACTTGAGGAGGAACGGAGGCATGAGGAAAATTTTAAGATACACGGTGGTGCCTTTTCTGCCCGAGAGGTTGAAGGCGCTGCTCGACATTGCATACAATCTATGGTGGAGCTGGAACCCGGATGCGATGGAGCTTTTCCGGAGCCTTGATCCCGCCGCATGGGAGAGCACCGGCCATAACCCCGTAAAGGTGCTGGGGACCCTGGGCGCCAACGACATCAACCGCCTCCTCAAGAACGACGCATTCCTCACCCACATGGACGGGGTCGCCGCCGAACTCGGCACCTACCTGAAGCACGGCACCTGGTACCAGAAGATGCACGGCGACCGCCAGGGGAGTTACATCGCGTACCTCTCGGCTGAATTCGGCGTCCATGAATGCCTCCCCCTTTACTCCGGCGGCCTCGGCGTCCTCGGGGGCGACTATATGAAGTCCGCGAGCGAGCTGGGGCTCCCGCTCATCGGCATCGGTCTTGCATATCGCTTCGGCTACTTCCGCCAGTATCTGAACCGCGACGGCTGGCAGCAGGAGACCTATTCCGAGAACGACTTTTATAACATGCCCATGCAGCTTGAAGAAAATGACCAGGGCAAGCCCGTGGTGATTGACGTCCCCTTCCCTGATAGGACCGTGTACGTTCAGGTGTGGCGGGTTCAGGTGGGGAGAAGGCCGCTCTATCTCCTGGACACCAATCTCGAGAAGAACTTCAGCGAGGACAGGAACATAACCTCGCACCTCTATGGCGGCGGGCCCGAGATGAGAATCAAGCAGGAGATCGTCCTGGGGGTCGGCGGCGTCCGCGCGCTCGACGCGCTGGGCTATCCGCCGACGATCGCTCACATGAATGAGGGCCACTCGGCGTTCCAGGCGCTCGAGAGGACCCACCAGCTCATGAAGAAGCACAAGCTTTCGTTCAGTGAGGCAAAGGGGCTTGTGGCGAACACCAGCGTATTCACCACTCACACCGCCGTCGCCGCCGGTATAGATCGCTTCGAACCGGGGCTCGCGGCGAAATACCTCGCCGGTTATTGCAAGAAACTCGACGTCTCGATCGAGACGATCCTCAGCCTCGGCAGGGAGAGACCGGGTGACACGGGCGAGCCTTTTTCCATGGCGGTGCTCGCCTGTCGGTTCGCATCGTTCATCAATGGCGTGAGCAAGCTGCATGGGGAGGTTTCGCGCGAGATGTGGCACGGCCTCTGGCCGGAGGTGCCCCTGAGCGAGGTGCCGATAGGATCCGTGAAGAACGGAATCCACGTCCCAACCTGGATCTCGGATGAAATGGTGCGCATCTATGACCGCTACCTCGGGACGCGCTGGCACTATGAGCCCGAAGACAAGAGCGTTTGGGAGAGGTTCGAGAAGATACCCGACGCCGAGCTGTGGGGGAGCCACCAGAGGCTTAAGGAGCGGCTCGTGGGGCATGCGAGGGAAAAGCTCCAGGAACAGCTCAGGAACAGGGGGGCGCACAGCTCGCGCATCGTGGAGGCCGGCGAAGCGCTCGATCCCGCCGCGCTCACCATAGGGTTCGCAAGAAGATTCGCCACGTACAAGCGGGCGACGCTCCTCCTCAGGGACGCCGATCGGCTGGCAAAGATCGTGAACATCACTGGGCGGCCGCTCCAATTCATCTTTGCCGGCAAGTCCCACCCCGCCGACGAGGGGGGGAAAAAACTCATCAAGGAAATCGCCCACCTCGCGGGGCAGGATCCGTTCAGGAACAAGATCATCTTCCTCGAGGACTACGACATAGGGCTCGCCCGCGTGCTGGTGCAGGGCGTGGACGTCTGGCTCAATACGCCGCGGAGGCCCATGGAGGCGAGCGGCACGAGCGGCATGAAGGTGGTTCCGAACGGCGGGCTGATGGTGAGCACGCTTGACGGTTGGTGGCCGGAGGGATACAACGGCGAGAATGGGTGGGTAATCGGGAGCGGCGAGGAGTACGATGATGAGGAGTATCAGGACCACGTGGAGAGCCTTGCCTTGTACGAGCTCCTCGAAAATGAGGTCATCCCGCTCTACTACGACAGGGGAAAAGATGGATTGCCCCGCGAGTGGATCGCGATGGTAAAGCGATCCATCCGGACCCTCTGCCCGATGTTCAACACGAACCGAATGGTGGGTGAGTATATCGACACGGTGTATCTCCCCGCTCTCATCCACTGGGAGTCGATTACCTCCGATGAGATGGTTGGAGCGAAAGGCCTTGCCAAATGGAAGGACGCGATCGAGAAGGTCTGGGGCGATATCTCCATCAAGGACGTCAAAATTTCGAGCGTCTCAAAGCTGCGCGTGGGCGCTGAATTGCCGGTGGAGGTCCAGGTCGATCTCGGAAGGGTCGACCCGAAAGACGTGCGCGTGGAATTTTTCTACGGACCGGTCAACGCGGATGGGGAGATCGTTGGAGGCCAGGCGGCGGCGCTCAAGCACAAAAAGTCGGAGAAGAACCACTCACACGTCTATGTGGGTTCGATACTTTCGGAATCAAGCGGCCAGTTTGGTTTTGCCGTGAGGATCATGCCGAATCACCCCGCACTCAGGCAACCGTTTGAGATGGGGTTGATACGTTGGTGGCAGTAACTACGGCCTAATGTTAAAAGTTGAAAGCCTAAGGGTCAATGCCGGCTCTGCGATAGAGTATGAACCCTCTCCGTATTTTTGCTTTACGCTTTCAACTTTCGCCAGTAGTTCAGAATGTCTTCGATCGTTTTATCCAGTGGTCGCTCCGGCTTCCAGCCGGTCTCCCGCATGAAGCGGGTGCAGTCTCCGTAGAGCAGGGGGACATCGACTTTCCTGAACCGCTTAGGATCTTCCCTGATCTCGATCCTCACTGTGGTTAGCTTCAGCATCCTGTCGAGTATTTCCCTGATCTTATGGGCGCGTCCCGAGCAAATATTATATGTTTCTCCAGGATTGCACTTCTCAACCGCGAGGCCGTAAGCGCGGACCATGTCCCTCACGTCCGTGAAATCCCTGGCCGCTGAGAGGTTGCCGACGTTCAGGACGGGCGCCCGTTTCCCTCGCTCGATCTCCACGATCTGGGATGCGAATGAGGAGGTGACGAAGCTCTGGCTCTGCCGGGGGCCTATGTGGTTGAACGGCCTCAGGATCACCACGGGGAGCGCGTGAACCCTGTGATAATAGAGGGAGATCTCTTCCGCGCAGAGCTTGGTGAGGGCGTAAAAGTCCATCGGGTTGGGAGGACGCTTTTCCCCGAGCGGCATCGCCTCCTGCGGCGCCATGCCGTACATGCTTGCCGAGCTAATAACAACGATCTGTGATCGGGGAAGGCGCTGGCGGCACGCATCGAGGATGTTTAGGCTGCCCTTCGCGTTGACGTCGAACGCCAGTTGTGGAGCGTTTTCAGCGGAGGGGATGAAAGAGGTCGCCGCAAGGTGGAAGACCGTATCGGGCGCAAGCTTTTCAAACGCGCGCGCCACGTCGCCGGCGTTGACGATATCGCATTCCTCGACGGATATCCTCTCTACGATATTGTCGAGAGCAGTGAGCGGGACTCCACCACGCTCGACGCCGGTCACCTCCCATCCCTTTTCGAGCAGGTGCTCGGCGAGGTAGCTTCCCGCAAATCCCCCGATGCCTGTAATGAGCGCTCTGGTCATAAGTTGCACCACTGAGAAGATAATGACAAATGACAAATACCAAATGACAAATGAATTACAAATGACCAAATGACAAATGTAGAAATACAATGAGGTTTTGTCATTTGAATTTTGTCATTTGTCATTATTCAGTAATCCGCCGCATTCGTGGATTTATTTCTTCGCCGTCCGTGCGACTTCTTCTATATCGGCGTCAACCATCATCTCGATGAGTCCCTTGAAACTCACCTCCGGTTTCCAACCGAGATTCTTCCGCGCCTTCGTGGCATCGCCAGTGAGGATGTGCACCTCGGCGGGGCGGAAAAACTGACGGTCCTGCACAACGTATTTTTGGTAGTCGAGACCCGCCCTGGCAAAAGCGATCTCGCACATCTCTCCTACCGAGTGAGTTTCTCCGGTGGCGATGACGTAATCATCGGGCTTATCCCGCTGGAGCATCATCCACATGGCGCGGACGTAATCGCCCGCAAAACCCCAGTCCCTCTTCGCTTCGAGGTTTCCCATCCGCAATTCATTTTGTAGCCCCGCCTTGATCATCGCGACCCCGCGGGACACCTTGCGCGTGACGAACTCGAGGCCTCGCCGGGGTGACTCGTGGTTGAAGAGGATCCCGGAGACGGTGAATATGCCATAGCTCTCCCGGTAGTTGATGGTGATCCAGTGCCCATAGACCTTTGCGACGCCATAGGGGCTCCGTGGGTAGAACGGCGTCTTTTCGGTTTGCGGGCTTTCGACCACTTTCCCGAACATCTCGCTGGAGGATGCCTGGTAAAATTTAATCCGCGGATTGACGATCCTGATCGCTTCGAGGAGCCTCGTCACCCCGAGCGCGGTGATCTCCCCGGTGAGGAGGGGCTGGTCCCATGAGGTCGGAACGAACGACTGCGCGCCGAGGTTGTACACCTCGTCCGGCAACGCCGCCTCCAGCGCCCTGATGAGCGAGTTCTCGTCGATGAGGTCTCCCGACAGCAGCGTCACGCCTTTTTCCAGGAGATGATCCACGCGCTCCGTCGTGATCGTGCTGCTCCGCCTCTGGAGCCCGAATACCTTGTAGCTCTTCTCGATCAGCAGCTCGGCCAGGTAGGAACCGTCCTGCCCCGTGATTCCAGTGATCAGTGCTTTCTTCATAAGATTATCGCGCGCTCCTCCATTTGTGCTGGTGAATATTCCGATTGTGGCCTACATTATAGTACAGCACCTACTGTCGAGCAATCGAGCAATCAAGCTATCGAGTTTTTGGCATTTGTCCTTTGTCCTTTGGGATTTGGAATTTGGGATTTGGGATTTCCCCATGGTCTTCACGTTGTGGTTGCACGCCGTTTGTGCTGTGGTATTATGTTTTCTTAACGAGGTGTATGAATATGGATAGGCAGCCTGGCTCGGTAGGCATCGTCAAGACCCAATACATGACCTTCGCCGCGCCGCCCAACGAGCTCGTTCTGGAGTGCGGGGAGAAGCTGGGGCCGGTGACGCTCGCCTATGAAACGTACGGCGCGCTTGACGCCCAGAAGACGAACGCCATCCTCATCCTCCACGCCCTCTCGGGCGACGCGCATGCCGCGGGATACCACACGGAGCGCGACAGCCGCCCCGGCTGGTGGGACATCATGATCGGGCCGGGGAAGGCGTTTGATACCGACAGATACTTCGTCATATGCTCGAACTGTATCGGAGGGTGCGCGGGGTCGACGGGGCCGTCGTCGATCAATCCGCGGAAGGGCGCGCCCTACGCCATGGAGTTCCCGGTCATCACGATCGCCGACATGGTGAGGGCACAGAAGGAGCTCATCGACGCTCTGGGGATCGAGAAGCTGCTCGCTGTGGCAGGCGGATCGATGGGGGGCATGCAGGTGCTCGAGTGGGCGACCCGGTTCCCCGACCGCGTCCGCTCGGCGATGCCGATCGCCACCACGAGCCATCTCTCACCGCAGGGGATCGCGTTCAACGAGGTGGGGCGTCAGGCTATCATGTCCGACCCCAACTGGACCCGCGGCAACTATTACGGCGGCGAACCGCCTAACATGGGGCTCGCCATCGCCCGCATGATCGGGCACATCACGTACCTGAGCGATGAGTCGATGCACATGAAGTTCGGCAGGAAGCTCCAGGACAGGAAGGGGCTGAGCTACGACTTCCTGACGGACTTCCAGGTCGAGAGCTACCTCCACTACCAGGGTGATGCCTTTACCCAGCGCTTTGACGCGAACTCATACCTCTACATCACCAAGGCGATCGATTATTTCGACCTCGCGGAGAAGGGGGAAGGGGCGCTGGTCAGGGCCTGCGCGAGGGCCAGGGCGGCTTTCCTCATCATTGCATTTTCCTCCGATTGGCTGTATCCGCCATATCAAAACAAGGAGATCGCCGATGCGCTCCGGGTGAATGATGCGGAGGTGAGCTTTTGTGTGCTCGACTCGAGCTACGGCCATGATGCGTTCCTTCTGGAGGCGGAGCAGCAGACGCGTATCATCTCCCATTTCCTGAAGCATATTTATGAGGATCACGTGCGCGGCGTGCACGAGCGCGGAAGGGGGGCGGCGTGAGTCCGGAGATGAGCGCCATTCGTTTGCGGCCCGACCTGATGAGGATATACGAGATCGTCCAGCCGCGGAGCCGCGTCCTTGACCTCGGGGCCGGGAGCGGCGATCTGCTGAAGGCTCTGGAGAGGCATAAGGGCGCCACCGTCCGGGGGGTCGAGATCTCCACGGAGGGCATCATGGAGTGCATCGCCAAGGGGATTCCCGTCTACCAGAGCAACCTCGACGAGGGGCTCGCCGACTATGGGGCGCAATCGTTTGATTACGTGATTCTCTCCCAGACGCTCCAGCAGGTGCATAAACCCAAGATGATACTACAAGAAATAGTCCGCGTGGGGAGGATCGGCGTGGTGAGCATCCCCAATTTCGGCCACTGGCGCATCCGGCTCCAGCTTTTGCTTGGAGGGACGATGCCGAAGACGACGTACATCCCGTACGACTGGTACGAGACCCCCAATATCCATCTTTTAAGCATCAGCGATTTCAGGGATTTTTGCCGGGGCCTCGGAATCCGGATAACGAACGAATGGCCGGTGAGCCTCGTCGGGGGGCCGCTTAAATCACTCATGGGGCTGTGGCCGAATCTACTTGCCCCGCTGGGGATATTTGAAATCAGTAGGGGGTAACGTATATGCCGGAGAAAGATTATTTCGAGAGTCAGATCGAACAGATACTCTGCCCGCTCTCCGATTTCACCCGCGGGGTTCTGGATACGACGTACCTGATGCGGAATGATGGGAGCTTCGTGTACGTGGAGGGATACTACCAGCCCCCCGGGAAGGTAATCGGCAAGATAATTTATTATCCCAAGCCGGACGGCGCGATGGAAATCCACGGGCGCCGCTACCAGAGCATGGTGAAGGCGGAGCAGGACGGGCAGACGGTCTACATTCCCCACGATGAGCAGATCCGCATGCACTATCGCATCGATCCCTCTCTCAAGGAGGAGGACCTTATCATCACCAAATTCCACGTCGGGTTCCCGATGTCGGGCTTCCGGGGGTACTTTAACGACCGCCGGTCGCTCTACTATGCGATGAGCAAGTTTCCGCTCGTGGGCCGCGCCGTGGAGAACGCGAGCCGCTTCCTCGACGTGCCGGTGAGCAGGCTCGGCATCACCGGCTCCACGGCGCTAGGGCGGCGGGGAGAGCATTCGGACATCGACCTCGTGATTTTCGGAACCGTCGATCAGAACAGGGAAACGGCGAGCCGCATCTGCAACTATATCCATCACCATCCCGAGAACAGAGTGGTCGAATTCGGGAAATTCTGGCCGCTCAGGTTCATCTATCAGGGGCTTGAGATGTGCCCCGCATACGTCTACATGAACCTCGATGAGGCGCCGATCAGAAGTTGTACGGTTGAGATGGTGAAGGACGGCGTGGAGGCGTATGGCACGATTTCAGACGATACCCATGCGATCTACATGCCGCCGGTCATGCAACTCTCCAACGTCTACCTGGACGGGAAGCCGGCGGATGACATCCTTTTCGTGGTGTACGACGGCTCCCTACGCGGCGAGTTCTACCTGAAGGAACGCCTCCACGTCCGGGGCCGCACCGTCCGGATAAGGAAGGGAGCAAAGGAGTTCCTGGCCCTCGTCGCGTTCGATGCCGGCGATATCACGCGGGAGCAGTTTGTGAAGGGCGTGCCTCGGCTCCAGGAACAGATGCGGCGGGGGAAGAAGTAACAGGATCAATGACAAATGCCAAATGACAAAACGCGATGAGGTTTTATCATTTGTGATTCATTTGTCATTTGGTATTTGTCATTCTTCTCATGCATGCGCGCCGGTGCCGGTGATCTTCGGCGCGGTGCGTGCGTACTCCGCAAACAGCTCCGAGAGGCGCTGTATGTCGGCCAGTATCCCCGCGGAGTCCGCCCTTGTGAAACGGTAATCGTCGAGGATCAACTCCCCGCCGGCGATTACGTAGCGGATCTCGCTCCCGCTGGACGCCCAGATAAGGTTCTCCACGACGTTGTCCATGCGCGTCGGGGTGAGGTTGGGGCCGCGGAGATCCACGAGCACGAGATCTGCGTCCCTCCCGGGCTCAAGCGCCCCCGCGTTCAGGCCGAGCATCTTTGCGGGCTCGATG
>CAYWRA010000066.1:0-15220 GCA_964460305.1 uncultured bacterium | reverse complement strand
GTATGAGGACAGTGAAACGCGAGCGAGGAATCGGGTATCCCATCCAGCCCCCCCCCTGCTATTGCGCCCCCAATTTTCGATGCTAATGTACGCCCCGTCATGAAATTTAGCAACCCTCAAAAAACATCCATATTTCATCCATATAAAATGGATGTTGTTCCAAAAACTCGTGCTCATTTTTAGTAATAGTTGTTGTCATTGATAAAATGGAGAGTTGTCTCTCACTACTATTTGGTTATAACATCAATGAAGGCAGGTAGTTATCGTCATAGGCATTTTGCCAACAAATGTTCAGAAATCTGTAACTGCTTGCACCATAGGTTAAATCAGCCGCGGCATCCGGATAAGCGCCGCTTTTTGCCGCTCCCTAAAGTGAATCTCCCCACCACAAGGGGTGGGGGCTTACAAGAGTAAAAAATATTGGGGCAAGGCTCTACTATGATACTGAGGAACGCTCAGGACCAGTCGCTGACTGGTTCCATCTGCTTAAGAAGGGATAGTGCTTCTCTTCGAAACTGCTCAATGTCGAGGCGCGTAGGGTTTCAAGGTCACCCCGCTGCTGACATTATGGATAAAGACTGGTCAGTTTGGGCAGGCTAATAGCCCCCTACAGCTATGCGCCTCATCTTCCTGGCTTCCTCATCGGGTCCTGTGTATTGCCATCGCGCGGTGAGGGTGGGAATGGTGTACGAATCGGTTTCGGAGAGGGCCCCTGCTACCAAATAAAGGGCTCAGGGAGCAATCCCTGGGCCCTTTTTTCTTACCGATGGCACCGAATCTACAACTCCGCGACATCTCGTACCCCTGCTTCTTGTACCCGGCATATTCTGCCCTGCGGCACAAGAACCGGCGGTCACAAGGCAGAGCATGAACAATAAAACCATCCTCACACGGAACCCCATTTGCTGACCCAAGTCCTGTGTAGCGGCTGGTTGGCGTTGCCATGACCCATCTTCTACAGTTCGAAATGAGAGTATGTTGATTATGAACGAGTTACGTAGACACAAAAAGTCTTTGGCACTACATTTTACTTGTCCTGATATAGCGCGCTATAGTTCACGTATCGTCGGCGGGACCGCTACCCCCACAGCTTGCAGCACCGCGCCGGCGCAGCCCTTGAGTTGACTGCGCAGGATGAATCGGCGCCTTGAAAAGATCGTCTCGACTTCCTGCAACCGCTCAAGATCGCGCAGTATATCATTCCATTCTAGCTTCAGCCCCTTCTTTTCCAGCATCTCCTGTCGAACTGTAGAAGATGGGTTAGGGCTGACGGCTTACAGCGATATGGATCAAGAGATATGTGGGAAGCTGGAGTATAGTTCGGTCAAAGGAGTGCACTTGGTTGGGCGCGGCGCGTAAGATCGATAATATGCTTAACCGCGTTGTTGTTACGGCACCCTCATCTGCCCCAGTGGGAGGATTGGCCCTTTACTCTCAAAGCGCCCCCGCCGTAAACTGATAAATCAGATATTCGTCTGGATCGGTAATTAACTTTCTGTCCACAAGATCCTTGTCCCATTCGACCAGCCTTCCGGCCGTCACGTGCGCGGCGGCGGCGGAACCCTGCGTGATGGAATTGGATGCTGCCATATCTTTATGATTATTCAGATAAGGCGAGTTCTTCCGGACCCACGGCGCCGGGGGGGTAAGTCCCCACTCCTGCGCAAGAAAATTCGACGTGCCGCGGATTACGCCCGATATCCTCTTGTAGCATGTTTTGGCTTTTTCCATATCTGTATCGGCGATATGGCCGTTTACTATAGCATCGTGCAGCGCTTCGGCGAAGTCCCCGATAAAGAGCGTGAATATCCCCTTGAATATGATTTTGTCGTTATTCCAGGGGTCGCCCCGCACCTCATTTTCGATTTCACAGACAACTCCCTTGGGCGCGTTCTCGTCGGTTTTCCACGCGAGGCGGTCGAGGGCCGCGTTAGCAAGATCGAGCCCATTCTCGATCAGGAGCTCATCTGCCCGATCGGTTGACGGATCGGCCAAGTATGATTCACCGAGGGCGGCGAGAACGGTCCCGGTATTGTAAGTCCATGTGTTATAGTCGTCTCTCCATTTTTCCCATTTAGGGGTATCTGAGTGGCCGTCCACAAACTGTAGCCATGGATAGCGGGCTCCGTCTTCTATCAGGCCTATCCTATCGACGGGATGCGCCGGGTCCGGATCATTGGCGTTCGATCGGCAAACGTAGAGGTCGTCGTGATCCTCGAAGAAAAGGCCGTATTCGTTGCCGATAGTATCTTCCAGAAGCTCGACCTCCGGATTACCGAGCCCTAACTCATCCCTGTGTTTCAAGAGTCTCGCGGCATAGAGCCAGAACAGGCTGTTGGATATCGAAGCCCTGAAATTCAAACCCGTGTGTTGTGACGAATCCCTCTGATCGTCCAGCGGCGATTTATAGTTTACGTCCCCCGAATGATCCTTCCATGGAATGCCGTACCACTCGTCAGGAATGACTATACCGGCATAGTAGTAACCGGAGAGATCCAGGTACGCATACCAGGACTTGAGTGTATTTATGTCGGTATAAGGCTTGGTAAATCTCCTGTTCGAATCTCCGCCGTTAAGAAGGTTTCGGTGGGTATAGACGTCCGCCCGCATGCTTTCCTTATTCCGGTATTTTACCGACAGCTCCTTGTATCCGATAGCCGCAAGGGCGGCCCATAGGAGGTCGTCGCTTCCGCCGCCGCTATGCACATACCAGCCTCCGTGCGGGGGGTTGAAGAGGAAACCACGGAATGCATACTTATAGTAATAGGAGTAGATAAGCGACCGGCAGGTGTTTGTCCAATCCTCCTTACCCGTGTCGTTTGCCGCATTGTGAAGCAATATCCCGGCCCACGCGAAGTGCTTATTGTCGAGGATAGTTACAAACAGGTCCGAATCATTCCCGAAAAATTCAGGCACTAGCTGAAAGGGGTGGGAAGACGAGTAGCCGCCCCGGGGTTGCAAAAAGCGCCGAGGCATCACGGTTGTTTCTAAACCCAGGCGCGCATCATCCTTATTGAATAGGCTAGTGTTATGATTTATCCAAAGGACGCCCCTTAACAGCGCGCTGACCCCTTTTCTGGCATGTCCGACGTCGTATGTGCCGCCCAGGCCCGGGAACGGGTCGAAATCGGCGGTTCCGGCATCGCCATCAGAGCCGGTGAACATTTTTACGGGATTGGTAGCCGAAGACCAGCCGGAAGCGCCCCAGAACACCAGGCTGACCTTTTCTCCGGCTTTGTTGAGGATGGTGATGTGGAAGTCAGAGTCCGCCGATGCGGTTGAGCCGAAGAGTAGCATCGTTACGACAACCGGCAGGCATAAGCGTTGTTTCGTACGACTTCCGGCGCCGATTTTGTACAAATATTCCATTGTCGTTTTGCCGATATTCATTTTTCACCTCGCTTCAGCTTCGATTTGGTTGAAATATCATCACAAATCAGTTGGTGGGAGGATAAGTATGCGTCCACACGCCCGATCCATTCCTACCAGATTCATATTTAAAATACCCGCTGCCTGTCATTTTGTCAATGGCTATGGCGTGGGTGCCCGTCTCTTCGCCGGTCGCGCCGTATGCCTTGTCACCGGCAACCGCGCGCATTTCCCTGCCAAATTATGCAAAGGGATCAAAGTCTTTTCTCCGCGTGTGTAGTCCGGCGGTGTGTAGTTCGGGGGCTAGCCCCCCGCTCCTGTTGACCCCTGTTTGCACACGAATGCAATTATGGTACCCTACAGTGGAAGGAAATAACTTGCGGGTGCGGCGGGCTGTGTTGCAACGCGGATTTAATTTTGAAACCACGTGGTGATTAATTGAATCCGGCATGATAGCCAGGCGCCGAGACCGCATCGGATTAACAGGAGCGCGGAATAAATGAAAACCTTTGTAGCCGTCGCAACCACCCTTCTTCTGGCCGGCTTTGCCTATGCCGTCGGGAATCAAACCGAAACAGCCGAGGACTCCGCTGATTTTCAAGGCAACATCAAAGAAATTTTTTCCTACGATGTGTTCAATAAACTCGATATGAATGCGTTGGTAAATAAGCATGACATCAGCGGCGCCATCCATGACATAGGCACATCCATCCGTTCGCAGAAAGGGCAAAGCCCTCATACCGACAATGTTATTTCCAGCATTCCGCCGCAGGGAATAGTTATCAAAAACCCGGGCACCTACACCTTTTCGGGTGATTTAACGTGGACCCCCGAATCTGTACCCTGCGCGGCCATTACCATTGTAGCCGATAAGGTGGTGCTGGATATGGGCAACTTCAATCTGACGGCAATGGCGCAGAATAACAATGAGTTCATTGCCGGGATATGTATTCGCAATGCTTCATCTGTTACCATCCGGAACGGCACTCTGGCCAATATGAGTCTTTACGGTATTTATGCCGCGCAGGTTAGCTCTTTAAGAATTGAAAACGTCACCGTGAGCGGGATTAGCCTAAGCAACCTGAACATACGCAATTTATGCCCTGCCGGGATACTTATCGATCAGGCATATAAAATCCACCTTACTGATTGCACGGTGCAGAATCTGCAAGTAACAACCGACTCCAGCGCAGGCATACAGATGCTGAATACGACTAAGGGAGTGGTGAGCGGCTGCCGGGTGCGCAACTTGGTGAACTCCGACGGCTCGGTGCAAGGATATAGCTACATACGATCAAAGAACATTACCACTTCCAACTGCAGAGCCGACAACTTCCAATCACATTTCAATGGCAACGTTTATACCACGGGTCATACGGTCTTGGGTTTTATCCCCATTTTTTGTTGCAATTTAAAATATGAAAATTGCTCGGCCGCCAACATGGTCGGTTGTTGCGACGATTGCCACGGCATGTCTGTTTTCCTGGATGCCAAGGTTGCGGTAACCAACTTTACGGCAAACACGGTTATTGATGGCGTGGCCCAATCCAATTCGGGGGCAAAGGCTACAGGCCTGGAAGTTTACGGGGTGGATGTTTCCATTCGCCATTGTTCCGTGAGAAATATCAAAGCCATCAATCCACAGGATAAACAAAGCGCGGGTTTTAGCGCTTGGGGAGCGCGCATTACCTTTACCGACTGTAAAGCCGGCAATGTCGTCGTATGCGACGAAAATGGAAACGAGAATCCTGCCCTTGGGTATGGCACCGGTTTCGGCTGGGCGCCCGATCCGCGGTATCCCTTCAGGGATGTCGGCGCTTACAGGGTGGTATACAATGGTTGCAGCGCCTGCGACTGCCAGGTTGGTTTTGACACTTGGTTCCATGTTAATTCCACATGGACCAATGTGGACTGTGCGCGCTGTGGCATCAACATACTGGTGGAACCTGATGGACAGAGGACATTGTCATGTAATCCGTGTTCAGAGTGTAATCCCCCGATAGACGTCGTTATACAGAATAAAGCAAGAGGTAATACCTATCCGCCCCTATAACGTCCAGCGGACCGGAAGCCGGGGGGACGGAGATCTGGAGGTTCAAGGCCCGAAGGGTTTCAAAATTGGGAAAGGCACGTCAGCTCTCAAGCGGTGGAAGGCTTGACTCATCCGGTTTTAGGCAAGGGAAGGGCTGTTGTGTGTGACGCATTATACAAAAAGGGATACAGCGTTGATGGGTACTTACATAATTCATCAAGCCCAACCGATTTTTTTCAGTATCAACATCATCGGACACCAGTTTGTGAATGCCGACTGTAGCAAGTTCAGCCCTACAAACGCAGTAAACCAAAGCCACAAGGGGCTCAGGTAATATGCCAGAAGCAGGCTCACCAAGATAAAAAAACCAGCGATGCCGCGCAATAATCTCTCCATAAGGTCGCCCCTCTATCGTGTTTTGTTCCTCATTGCCAGATAGTAAATTACAGGCACGGCGGTGCGTGAAAGGATTGTTGACGCCACCTCTCCCGCCATCAGCGAGAGCGCCAACCCCTGGAATATAGGATCATATAGAATCACAGCCGATCCCACGATTACCGCGGCGGCGGTAAGCAACATCGGCCTGAATCTTTTCGCCCCCGCCTCTATGACGGCTTCCTCAAGCGGCATTCCCTGGGCGACGCGCAGTTCTATGAAATCGACAATGATAATGGCGTTACGCACCACAATGCCGGCACCTGCGATGAGCCCGATCATGGAAGTTGCCGTAAAAAATACCCCGGCCAGCCAGTGCGCAGGCAGAATGCCAACAAGGGAAAGCGGGATGGGGGCCATTATTATGAGGGGGGTTTTGAACGATTTGAACCATCCGACAACAAGTATATAAATCAAAACCAATACCGCCGCAAAGGCCAGGCCGAGGTCCCTGAACACCTCGTAGGTTATCTGCCATTCGCCATCCCATTTAACGGCCCATTCCTCGCCGCTGGTCGGCTGATGAGAATAATATTGCAGGAGGCGTACGCCATCTCCCGCGGGAAGATGGAGGCGGCTCATCAAGCTTCGCAAATGCAGGATGGCATAAACAGGGCTGGCAAGCGAGCCGGTCACATCGGCAATGACATACTGAACGGGAACGAGATTCTTGTGATAGATGGCCCGATCCCTTGTGCGGTCTTCCGGAACCGTCAGCCCGCTTAAGCTGATCATCTGACCGAAACGGGAAAGAAGTTTTATTTTTTGAACGGCATCAAGCGTATGCCTTTTATCCGCGGGCAGCCGCAGGATCATTTCAACCGGCTCATATTCATGCGGCAGATGCGCGAGGTCGATTACTTGGCCTCCAAGAGCAGAGGCGACGGTATTTGCAATCGTGGATACCTCAATGCCGTTGAGGGACGCCTTCTGCGTATCAATTTTAAGGCGCAGAAGAGGCGCTTTTGCCTGCACATAGGCGTCAATATCGGTAATGCCCTTTGTGGCGGCAAGAAGCTTCTCAGCCTCACCGGCAAGCTCTATCTGGCCGGCTTGGCTGGGACCGAAAATCTCAAGGACAAGCGTTGATAATACCGGCGGCCCAGGCGGGACCTCTGCCACCTGAACGCGCCCTCCAGCCCGGCTTACAATCTCATGGATTTTGGGCCGCACACTATCCGCGATTTCGTGGCTCTGCCGCTTGCGTTCGTCTTTTTTTCGCAAGTTTACCTGAAGATCGGCCTGCCATGGGCGGCCCCTTGAATAATAATGCCTCACCAATCCATTAAAATTATAGGGGGAGCTCGTTCCAACGTATGCCTCGATGTTTGTAACTTCCTTTATGCCCGATAGGTATTGCGCTATTTCGTCGATCACCCCCTTGGTCGATTCGAGAGGAGTATTTTCGGGCATATCCAGCACGACTTGGAACTCATTCTTATTGTCGAACGGGAGCATCTTGAGACGGACAAGCTTCAGAGGGATCAGCGCGATGGAGCCAAGCAGAAGGATTCCTATAAATTTAAAGAAGCGACGCCGCACGCGGGGGGAAGAGATGAGCGGCTTCATGTATGCGCGATAAATTCTGGTAAGCAGATCCTCCCGCTCTCCGGTTCCATGTTGTCTTAATTTTCCTTTTGTGAAGGCCCAGCCCAGTATGCGGTAAGCCGACCATGGAGTGATGATAAAGGCAACCGCCATTGAAAAAAGCATCGCTAAGCTTGAGCCGATAGGTATGGGCCGCATGTATGGCCCCATCATGCCCCTGACAAAAGCCATCGGCAATATCGCGGCTATCACGGCGAGTGTGGCGAGGATGAGCGGGCTCCTCACCTCATTTACAGCCTCGATGGCAACCTCCAGGATGTGCCTGCCGCGGTTCGCAGGCATGCGGAGATGCCGCACGATATTTTCCACGTCTACGATGGGATCGTCCACGAGTATTCCTATCGAGAAGATCAGCGCAAAGAGGGTTATTCGATTTAGCGTGAATCCCAGAAAATAAAATGAGGCCAGCGTTAAGGCAAGAGTGACAGGTATCGCAACAGCCACGACGCCTGATTCATAGATGCCAAGCGCGAGGGCGATAAGAATGCTCACGCCTATCACCGCAATGCCCATGTGCTTCAGCAGCTCGTTTGATTTTTCCGTGGCAGTTTCCCCATAGTCGCGTGTCACCGTGTAAGATACCGAGTTTGGAATAAGGGTGCCTTTGAATGAACTGACCTTTGTTAAAAGCGTGGCGCACAGCGAGGCCGCGTTAGCTCCCTTGCGTTTAGATATCGCTAGTGTAACCGCCTCACGCACATTCTTGTCCTTGACATCCGATCCGGCCCCCCATTGAATCGACACGGACCGGTCATCCTGATCGGGGCCATCCAAAACAGCAGCAACGTCTTTCAGCAATACGCTGTTGCCCCCGCTCACGCCGACAACAAGATTCTGCAGATCCTCTTTCGTTTTGAAAAAAGCGTCGGCCTCAACATCGATGAGAAGAGGGGCGCTATCCTCATGCCCCGCAGGCTCCCTGACATTCGTATGCTTGACCAGGCTCGCTATCTCAAGCGGGCTCAGGAGGCGCTCGGCGAGTTTCTGCTCGTCGAAGAAAATCTGGAACTGCCGCTTCCTTCCACCGATGATCGTTGTCTGAGATACATCGGGGACCGCGCTTATTTCCTGCCGGACGCCCGCGACAACCTTGCGCAGATCCATCGGGCTCATAACGCTACTATGGAAAGTGAGCGCTAGCACCGGTACGTCATCGATGGAGCGCAGTTTTATGAGAGGCTGGGATGCGCCTTGGGGTAAAAGGTCAAGGTTGGAATAGACCTTGGTATATAGTTTGATCAGGCTCTTCTCAACGTCCTCCCCGACCTTGAACCGGACGATGATAAGCGCTCCGTTTGCCTCCGCCGTGGAATAGATATATTCAACGCCGCTGATTTCCCAAAGGGTGCGCTCGCCCAGATTGATGATCCGCTGTTCGACTTCCGTGGCGCTCGCTCCGGGATAGGAGACCATTATGTCGAACATCGGGACGGATATCTGGGGCTCCTCCTCCCGCGGAAGATTTATAATCGCGAACAAGCCTATGAGGAGGGAGGCGATGATGATTAGCGGCGTCAATTTTGAATCGGCAAAATAACCGACGATTCTTGTCATCAAAGCATGCTGGCCTTTATTCATTGCTTCCCGACTCCGCCTTTCTCCGCCTTATCATCCTTCCCCTCAAGCCGATGCTCCATTTCCCTTATTTCTTTTTCATCAAGCATGCCGGATATGAAAAGAAGGCTGGCATACCCCATTTCGGACTCATTAAGAAGCTGATCAGCATTTGTGTTTGTATTCAAACCGTATGTTCTGATTTCCAGGAGGTCTTTAATGGATTTTCTGCCTTCGCGATAGAGCGGAGCCGTTAAATTCACGGCTTCCGAGACGTCGCGTACAGCCTGAAGAGCCACGGGCACATTGAAAAGGACTGCTTCGTATTTTTCGTAAGCCTCGGCTATCGACCGGGATATAGAATCCTTTAACTTCGCCTCATCATCCTGCATCTGATGCAATCCGGCCATGGCCTTTCTTACCCTTGGGTAATAGGTGCTGTCCGCCAAATCCATTTTTCCACCGAATCCGATCAGGTAACTCCCGCCGCCGGTATGTAGGTTATGCGTGTTTTCTTGAACATTTCCGAGAGCGCTTATGCGGGGTAATATTGATGCCCGCTCCTTGAACAGCTCCGCCTCCTGGGCTTTTATGGAATCGCGGGCGGCGGCAAGGTCTTTGCGGGACATATCGGCATCCCTCAGCCAGAATACAAGGTCCCTATTCAATCGCGGTTCTGCAGGAAGAGTTCCCACAAACCTGTATTGCTTCGATGGCTCGTCGTTCATGAGGATGTTGAGTATTATGCGGGCGGTTTTGCGCCGAGCGTCGGACTCGCGTTTGAACTGAGTAATGTTGGAGCCTATGACCTTCGCAGCGTAATAATCGGCGCCCAAAATCATGCCGCGCTTTTTCAGGTCCTCAGCCTGGCGTATGTCCTTCCCAGATTCGGCATCGATCGCTTCGGAAATTGCATAGTTTCGCTCCCAAAGCAGCACGCGCAAATACGATTCGACGGCGACAAGGGCCGCCTCCATCTTCACAAATTCTTCCTGGCTCCGTGATGCGGCTAAGCTATGGCTTGCTGCGCGAATTGATGAAATCGTCTGGAACGCGTTAAAAAGCGGCATTTCGCCATTGAACGCGAAGTTGAAATTAGTCCGGCTGGCGGGATTGTTGAGGTTATCTACGTCGAAATCGCTCTGAGTAAATGCGCGCTGGTTAAGCAGCATGCCAAAGACATTCACCGGATTATTTGTCTGCACCACGGATGCTAGGCCCTGGACTCTGGGAAAGAGCCCCCCGGCCGCCAGCGCGCGCTGGGCCAGAGCCTCTTCCACATTGGCATGCTGTTTTTTCAGGACAGGATAGTAATCCAGTACCCGCTGCACACAATCCAGAAGGCCGAGTTCGGGGGCGGTTGGGATGGGAGATGCCGGGGTTGTCGGCCATTCATGTTGTTGGGCATTCCCGAGCGCCGAGAAACTGTAAAGCAATACCGCCAGCCTAAAAAAGATTACGTTTCTCCTTAGAAGCATCTTACTGTTTCCTTAGCATTGCTTGCGCTGGATCTTCATGTTACATCTTTGTTTTCTTCTCATCAAGCTAAAGAAAAGAGCCTAAAACCGCGGGTAAGACCCCCCCTGCCTCTCTCCCCCTTTAGGGGGAGAGAGGCAGGGGAGAGGGGGCGAGGCTTGGTCCTGACACATTTGACCCACTGGGTGAATGTTTTGATCTGCCCGCCGTTTCGGGAGAGGAAATTATTACGGTAAAGAGGCCTTAGCCTGGATTATTCATGAACGATAAAAAGCAACCACCGATTCAGCCGATGGAACTGACAGGGAACTACCAGAATCCACGGATTTCACGGATTACACGGATGGACAAACAGCCTGAAGTTTAAACCACTGAGAGCACTGAATGCACTGAAACAAAAAAGAAGGTCTTTTCAGTGACTTCAGTGGTTAGAAACGTTGAAAGTTGGAGTATGCCATCGGTGGTTGGTGAATAGATCAGGTTAGGATGCATTGAAAGAGTGCAAGTGTGATAGATATGCGTTTTATATGCGCGGATAATGGAGTGAGACATCAATGGTGACGTAGTTTGGGCAGGTCGGATAAGTTAACATGCTCCTGTTTCAATACGCGTCATCTCCATTGCCTCCTCATTGGGTCCTGTGTATTGCCATCGTGCGGTGAGGGTGGGAATTGAGTATGCATCTGTTACGTATAGGGCAGGTCACGCCTTCCCGCCGCAATGCGAATCTTTCAAATCGGTCATCCTAATCCCTCAAGCTCCCGGTGAAGCGCTTCCCATTCCTCCAACATGCGCTGGTATTCCAGAGAGAGGCCATGGCGTTCCCTGTCAAGCGATTCGAGCGCGGCGTATGCGGCGGCCATCGCCGGCTCGGCCATCTTTGCATCCAGTTCCACCAGACGTGCTTCATGCCGTCCTATCTTATTTTCAATAGCGCTGATCTTCTTATTGATTATGCGGATGCCGCGCCCCCGCGCCTTCGCCTCCTCTCTTTCCCTGATGCGCTGCTCTTTGGGAATGAGCATGCCGGAAGATGCTTTTGTTGCCGCCGGCTCTTTAGCGACGCGGGATTCCTCCCCCGGCCGCGCCTCTTCAGAGATCAGGCGCTGTTTGTCGGCCAGATAATTGGAGTATCTTCCCGGATAAACTCGAACAGTCCCGTTGTCTATTTCAACAATCTTGTTGGTAACGCGGTCCATAAACGCACGGTCGTGCGAAACTATGATCATGGTACCCGTGTAGGCGGCAAGGGCCCTCTCAACCGTCGCGCGGGAAGTTATGTCGAGGTGGTTGGTGGGCTCATCGAGGAGGAGGAGATTGGCCGGGCTGAAAAGAATCCGAGCGAGGCGGAACCGCGTCCTCTCCCCCCCCGAGAGCACGCTCAACGGTTTCAGGACGTCGTCGCCGCTGAAGAGGAAGGCGCCGAGAAGGTCTCGGGCGCGCGGGGCCTCGCCCGTCGGCGCGACCTCAGCGACGGCATCGAGGAGTGTGGCATCCGCCGTGAGGGTTTCCGTATCGTACTGCGCGAAATACACGATCGAGACTTTCCTCCCCACAATACATTTTCCTTCGCTGGGCGATTCCCTGCCGGCTAAAATGCGCAGCAGGGTAGACTTGCCCGCCCCATTCACCCCGACCAAGCCGATTTTCTCACCGCGGCTGATCGTAAGATTAATTCCCGAGAATACACGGTTCGCCCCATATGCATGGCCGAGATCCCGCAATGCTAGCACGTCGTAGTAACTTTCCGGGGTTTTAGGAAAAGTAAAATGGATCGCGGTGGGGTGAAACGGCGGCTCCAGCCGTTCTATCTTCTCCAGTTGCTTTATCCGGCTCTGCACGAGCGCCGCGCGGGCCGCGTTTGCCCGGAACCTGCTGATGAATGTCTCCATCGTCTCGATTTCCTTCTTTTGGCGGGCATACGCCTGCCATTGCGCATCGCGTCTGAGCCGGCTGGCCGTGAGATAATGCGCGTAGTTGCCCACATACACCTCCGCCGTACCCCTCTCCAGGCAGACGATCCGGTCCGCAAGCCGGTCCATGGTGGCAGTTTCATGAGACACCAGCACCACGGTCCGGCCGCACTTCCCGATCCAGTCTTCGAGCCAGAGGGTCGATTCGAGGTCGAGATGATTCGTGGGCTCGTCGAGCAATATGACGTCGGGCTTGCTGAGCAGGAGCTTCGCGAGCAGGATACGCATCCGCCAGCCCCCCGAGAAGTCGCGGCAGGAGCGCGAAAGGTCTTCGGGGGAAAAACCGAGGCCCACGGCGATGCGCGCCACCTTCGAATCGAGCATATGGCCGTCCCGATGCTCGACCAAATGCGCGCACTCCGCGTATCGGTGGATTATTCGGGCGTACGCGGCTGAATCCGGATCGGTTTTGCCCATCTGCTCCATGCACAGGGCCATCTCGCGCAGCGCCGCCTGTACTTCGACGAACGCGCCAAGCAGCTCCTCCCGGAGCGAATGCCCCGACTCCATGCCGGATTCCTGCGGCAGGTACCCCACGGTCATCCGTTTCGGCATGCGGATCGCGCCGGTATCGGGGCGCTCAATGCCGGCGATCGCCTTAAGGAGGGTGGATTTCCCGCAGCCGTTCGGCCCCACCACCGCCAGGCATTCGCCATCTTTGATAGTAAGGTCCACCCCACGGAGAATGGGGCGCCCCCCCAGACTGAGATGGACCTTCTCAATGTTGATCATGCGCCGTGATTACTCCCTTGTATGGACCCGGAGTGCCCTTTTTCATGCCCCCGCTACCAAAATGAAAGGCCGAAACCCATGTTTCGGCCAAAAATCTCCCACGATCGCCGGAGCGCGCTTGAAGAGCGGTTCGGCCTGTGCGTAGCGGCCCTGAACATTGTAGATCTCTGCGAGGTTGTTAAGGCGGACTCAGGCTACTTCCTTCCCCAGCGCGACGGCTTTCTCACGGACGCCTTCGTTCTTCTTTATCTCGCCTGAGATGCCGGCGTTAGGGATGAGGAGGGATTTAAATTTCATGCCGGTGTATGCGGCTATCAATTCAAATGGCTTCTCAAGGGCATCCAGGCCCATGCTTTCGAAGGCGCTCGCTATCAGGACGAGGGTCTTCCCTTTCAACGGGGTTTCCACCGTGCCGGCCTCGTTGTCCCATTTGTAGAGTGAAAACATCCGGTCGAGAACCAGCTTGAGCTGCGCGCTCGCCGCAAAGAAGTAAAGCGGCGTTGCCATGACTATGACATCTGCGTCAACCATTTTTGCCAGGACCGGCTTTGCCTCATCATCAACAACACACTCGTACGTGTCCATTTTCTGGCAGCACCGGCAGGATGTGCATCCGGTTGACGCATACTTCAGGAAGGCGGTACGGACGATTTCAACGTGCGCGCCTTTCGATCGCGCGCCCTCGCTGAACCAGTCCACGATTGTTGCCGTATTGCCGTCTCTCTTGGGGCTTCCGGAGAGTACCAGTATCTCTTTAGCCATAATAGATGCCCTCCCAGCAAGAATAAATAGGCCCGCCGTTTTCCTGATAACTAAAATAGGCGGCGGCAAGCCAAGCAGCCCACGTGATCGAATTGGCGATCAAGAAGAACCGAATCGGCTTATAGGCATAAGATTCTTTCACAACTGCTCCCCCGCACCTGTCCCCATTATGATACCACTAGGGATTTGACTCTCCCACGCTTATTTGGCAACCCCCTCACCCCCGTGGGAGACCCCGACAATTCCAGCCTGCTGCTTGCTTCGCCTGTGACGCAAAATCTACCTTCCCCAAACCCCCATCTTGCCGCACGGTTTTGATTATGAGACCCTATATGTCAGTCGTCGCCGGAGCCGGGAGAACCAAAGAGTTCCCTCGTTTTTGCAGCGCGGAGGTTGCCTCGGCAAATGGCATAGCCATGTAGCCACCCACGGCCAAGCCCGTGTATTACCGTGACGCCCGATCCGAGGAAGGAGCCGTTATGAAAAAAATCGTCGCGCGTTTTTTTGTCAAAAAAGATTCCATTGCCGCATTCAAGGACCTTGCCGCGGCGATCGTTGAAAAGACCCGCAAGGAGAAGGGCTGTCTCTTTTACGGCCTTTTCGAGGACGTGGCGCGCCCCGGTGAATTTTTATTTTATGAGGAATACCGGGACCAGGCAGCGGTCGACTTGCACATGAGTTCGGTATATCTCCAGGCATTCTTGAGAGACTCGGCGAAGATGCAATCGAAGAAACCGATAGTCGATATCATTTGATGTGTCGCCTTGCAGAACGGAGCTGATGGCGCATAAACCGTCGGGAATTGATACGTTATTCGTCCCGGTACGAATAAGAGCGTAACCTATTGTGGGCCAGGGGATTGGATACAACGTCTACAGAGGAAAATATGAATGGCGGCTGCATCCGTGCGCGCTGCGCGGTCGCGCTATGCGTCTGGGCATTTGCATTTCTTCTCGCGGGGGGGCCATGCCGCGCCGGGGAGGAAGGAGCCGCATGGCCGCCGGGAGAAACGATGCGGCTGCTCGACAGCATGGGCCTCGGCGAGCCGATGGAAAAGTTTAATCTCCGGCTCTCGGGATTTACCGAGGTGGGGTTTACCGGGCGGCTCACCGGAGGACAGGATCCGCTGCCGCTCAGGGGATGGGAAGGGATCCACCCGAACAGCGCTCACCTGGATCAGTTCGTCTGGACGGTGGATCGCCCCTATGACAAGGAGAAGCGGTTCGATATAGGCGCCCAGTTCTACGGCCTTTTCGGCCTCAACGCGCAGAGCTCGCAC
>CAYWRA010000065.1:0-15441 GCA_964460305.1 uncultured bacterium | reverse complement strand
TTCAGCCTTAAACTTCAGGCTGTTTTTACATCCGTGTGCATCTGTGGTTGAAATCAAGGGGGCTATCCCTCTGTGTTCTCAGTGCCTTCTCTGTGCCCTCTGTGGTAAAACATTGAATCCTCCCCCCTTGACGCCGCCATTTTTCCATGTTATAGAATATACAGGTGATAGACATGAATGAAGAGGCGAATGTGAACCGCCGGAAAACCGCCGACGATCTCGATTTCGAAATCGACTTCTTTAGGGCGATTATAGAAAAAGCCCCCGACTATGTCGAGGCGTTATCGGCTCTGGGCGATGCATATACGCGGAAAGGGCTCTACCGGGAAGGGCTCGAGATGGACAGGCGACTCACCGCGCTGCGGCCGAAAGACCCGGTCGCCCATTACAACCTCGCCTGTAGCTACAGCCTGAACTATAGGAAGAAAGAGGCGCTCGCGAGCCTCCGCAAATCGGTCAGGCTAGGCTACTGTGACATCGCGCACATCGCAACCGACGGGGACCTTGTCTGTCTGCACGATGACCGTTCGTTCCACACGCTGATCCGCAATATCTGCAAGAAGATAATAAAGGAAACCGGGGCGGCAAAGCCCAGTGGAAAATCCCAAGTCCCAAGTCCCAAATCCCCACCGGCGTAAGGCGTGGGGCGAATTAAAATCCCAACCCGCCTGATGGCGGACAAATCCCAATGTTAGCGGTAAGCTGAAGATATTTTTCCAGCGCCTGATTTACCTGAGTATCTCGATCTCCCTGAATATCAGAAAAAATCAGGAATATCAGGTGCAAAGCCGCATTATTTTTGGGCGCCGAAGATTCGGGGGCGGACCATGAATGTTGATTTTGTGCCCCCCCCGAACGCTCCAACCTGCGTTATGCCGCCCCATGCAAACTTACATCTCTCCTGTAAATTTGCATTGCATTCTTACAGTAGTGGTGTTAAAATGCATGACATGAAAACTACCTATATACCCCGACTGCTTGCCTGCCCGGAGAGGTCTTTCTTCCTCTTCGGGCCCCGTGGGACAGGAAAAAGTACCTGGCTAAAACACGTCCTGCCCGACGCGTTGCGCTTCGATCTGCTTGATTCCGCCCTCTATCTTGAGCTTTCCCGCGACCCTCATCGCCTTGAGGCCATGATCGGCAACCGTCCGGCGCGTTCCTGGATTATAGTGGATGAAATCCAAAAAGCCCCGGTGCTGTTGGACGAAGTCCACCGGCTCATGGAAGACCGTCATTGGCGATTCGCGCTCTGCGGTTCCTCTGCCAGAAAATTGAAGCGGGGCGGAGCGAATCTTCTCGCTGGCCGCGCCCTCACGCTGAACATGGAGGGTTTCTCCGCCGCTGAACTCGGCCCATCTTTTAATCTCTCAAAGGCCATCGAGTGGGGCCTTTTGCCTTTTGTGTGCCGGGACCCGTCAAATTCCGCCGACATTCTCGCCGCTTACCTGAATACCTACCTCAAAGAGGAGATACGGGAGGAGGGGCTGGTCCGAAACGTGCCTCCCTTCGTCCGGTTCCTCACCATCGCCGGGCAGCTTAACGGCCAGGCCGTCAATGGCCAGAACGTTGCGCGGGAAGCGGCGGTAAGCCGTACGACCGTCGAGACCTATTTTGCGATTCTCACGGATACGCTGCTGGGGCATTTCCTGGCCCCATGGCGCCCGGGCCTCAAGATCCGCGAGTCGGCGCATCCGAAATTCTACTGGTTCGACCCCGGCGTGGCCCGCGCGGCGGCCGGCCTGCTCCGCGATCCGGCGGACCGGCCATGGCAGGGTACGGCGCTTGAAACGCTGGTGTTTCATGAGCTTAGAGTTTACAACGAGGCGAGCAGGAAGCACCGTCCCCTCTCCTATTACCGCACCGCGGCGGGCGTGGAAATCGATTTTGTCGTCGATACCGCAAAACGCCGTTCCAACTCTCCCCCGTGCGTGGTAGCCATCGAGGTCAAGCGTTCCGAAAAGTGGGACCGTGCTTGGGAGAAACCCTTGCGTATGCTTGCCGCTTTGCAGGGCATTAAAGTTGAGCGGATGATAGGCGTGTACTGCGGCAGCCGCAGCTACCGGTTCGACGGGGTGGACGTCATGCCCGCCGGCGATTTCTTCCGGTCCCTGCACCGCGGCGAGATATTCTGAGTCCGGGATACAAACGTTCCTTCACCCGCGAGCAATAGCAACGATGCGGGGAATGGAAAGTGAGCAAGCTGTGACCGCCGGCGTGAAACTTCCTGATATCGCCGGTTTACAGGGGCACTAAAAACTTGGCACGAGGCTTGCTGGTATATTGGCCCTACGAGTATATTTTAGCGACATCTTGAACCAATTGCGGCTGTTTTAACACTAAACTTATTCCCCGACGCCTTGAAGCGCAAAGAAGAAGACGAAGAAAAGGGAACTTTCAAACCGGCTGAAGAAGATAACTTCCAAAGTGGCGTTCACACTCAAATCACTTTCCAGCACCGTGCGTGATCTCCATCCTCTCCAGGACTGCTAAGGTTGTAGAGCTCAATTACCCTTTCTCCACATAAGCCTCACACCGGAACTCTTCTTCCCCTTGCTGGTCCAAGCCGAGTGAGCGTGCACGGTAGCCAGGGTCGTCGTCGTGCTTGCAGGAAATACACAGGCTCGGCTTCGGAACGATGTTAGGATTCATCGGGTTCCCGTCGTCATCGTAATAACCGTTCATCATCTCACCTCCGGTACCACTCATTTTAACACCTCCGGCAACGAGCCGTAAGCTAAAGATATTGCTTTAGCACCCGATTTGCCTGATTATCAGAGAGAATCAGGGTAATCAGGCGCAGAAACATTCGCGATTCCCGTGGTAAAAATCTGCGGCCATCTGCGTTTATCCTCGGCAAAATTTACCGCTGTTTCGTTACCGTTATTTCTTCACCACCGCTTCTTCAAATCCACGTTCATCCCCGCCTAACAAATCGGCGGGCAGGCGCGCTAATCCGCGGCTAAATCACCGTGTTTGTCCGTGGTTAAAATTATTTCTCCGTGCTCTCTGTGCCTTCTCTGTGCCCTCTGTGGTTTCAGCTACAGGATCAAATTCAGCAAGCCCCCCACGAGAAGAGATGCGAATATCATTATGCCGGTCGACTTGATCATGTCCCTGTAGCCCAGCTCTTTCAAGAGCACGGCAAAGGTCGCGACGCAGGGGAAAAACATGGAAAGCACGACGCAGGCGACGACCAACTGCTTCGCAGTCAGGGAGAGCGGAACCAGCATCCCCACCGCGACGTCTTTTCTTAAGAATCCGGTCAGGATGGCCACGATCGACTCCTTCGGCAACCCCAACAAGCCCGTTATCACCGGCGCCGTCAAACCCGCAACGTAATCGAATGCGTGCAAGAGATAGAGCACGTTAATCACCAGTACGCCGCCCGTGACGACCGGGAGGGCCTCTTTGATGAACTCCTTGATCCTCCACCATGTTTTTCTTAAAAGCATCGACGCCGACGGGAAGCGATAGGGCGGTATTTCGAGGAGAAGCTCCGGACTGAATCCGGGGGTCACCCGGTTGAGTATCAATCCAAGTACGAACCAGGTCGCCGCCAGGGTCGCGTATACGATCAGGACTTTTCCCCAGCCGTATTTACCCAGGATGCCTATTATCATCGCCTGCAGGGCGGCGCAGGGTACGCTGATGGATATGAGTGTCGCAGCGATGAATCTTTCCCGCCTGCTCTCCAGGACGCGCGTCGCTAGTATCCCCGGCACGTTACAGCCGAAGGAAAGCAACGTCGGGATGATCGCGAAGCCGTGGAGCCCGATCCTGTGCATCAGGGTGTCCATGAGTACGGCGATCCTGGGGAGGTATCCCGAATCCTCGAGAATCCCGAGCACGAAATAGAAAGCCGCGATATAGGGCAATACCATCGCGAATTCCACGTAGAGGGCGGTGCTCAGAACGCCGAACGACTGGACGAAATCGACCTTCCCGTCGATCAGCTTGCCGACGAGTATGTCGTGTGCCAACCCGCCCGAGTGGAGGGCCGTGCTGACCTTCATGAGCAGGGGAAGCCAGGCCTTTTCGAAAAACGGCTGCGCAATCCACCGGGCGATCCCCTCGCCGATGAACCTCGTCACCACAAACGACACGGCTGCGATGATGATCGCGCAGGGGATGCCGGTCATCGGTTTTATGGTCAGGTCGTGAATGAACTCGCTGGTGGTATGGTGGTGATGCTCGAGACGCTGGACTTGATTTATCACGCGCCCGATGTCTCTCCATCGGTCTTCGAGACTATGTTTCCTCACCTCCGGCGAACGGGCGTCATGGATGCGGGCTATCAGGCGGGCGAAACCCTCTCCGGTGACGGCGGTCGTCGGAACGACCGGCACGCCCAGCCATTTTTCGAGCCTCTCCACGTCGATGTGTATGCCCCTGTGTTTCGTCTCGTCCCATATGTTGAGCGCGACGATGATTGGCAGGGGCTTTTCCATGATTTCGAGCGTCAGGTACAGGTTTCGCTCGAGATTGGTGGCGTCAACGACGTCGATTATGAGATCTCCTTCGACCGCGGTCTTCAGTATTTCACAGGCGACTTCCTCTGCTTTGCAGGTGGGAGACAGGGTATACGTGCCGGGAACGTCTATGATTTCATACTTCTCATCTCTGACGAGCGTATAGCCCCTGGTAAATCCTACCGTCGTCCCCGGATAATTGGAGGATATCACCTGTGCGGCGGTGAGCCGCGAGAAGAAAACGCTCTTCCCGACGTTGGGATTCCCCATCAGAAAAATTCTTTTCACTCGCAAGCCTCGACCATCACCCTGGCGGCAATGCCGTGTCCGATGGCCAGTGTGGTATGTCCGACCCTGACGGTCACCGGCCCCTTCATGAACTGATCGCTGATTTTCGTTATTTTATGGCCGAGCCTGACGCCTCTCGTCTCCAAGCGGTGAATCATGGCCTTCCCACCCCGGAATTCTACGACCTTGCCGGCCCGGCCGGCCTTCAGGTGCGTCAACGGCAGTACGTTTTTATGCATTCCTCTCCCGTCCAGTATGCCCCTTTTCTCGTAAATGCGGCGCGGATCGATGCGCAGCCGCTTATTGTACCATAAGGGACCGCGATATCCATGGACGGGGGGGAATACTGCGGCGTTCCGGTCTTCTGGAGAGGTTAGAAAGAGCCTTACTTATGGCACCCATGCTGGCTGCACGCTCCATCAACGGTCATTTCGGGGAGCAAGCCCTTGGCTAAATCGGCGACCGCTTTCTTGACGATGGAGTCGCTCGCCTTGAATACCTTGATGCCGGTCTGATTGAGCAACTGGAGGGCGCGAGCGCCCATACCGCCGCATATCATGGCATCAACGTCCATATCTTTGATTAGGCCCAACGGGTTGCATGTGCCGTGGATATGCTCGGAATTGGGGTTCCGTAACGTTTTGATTTCCATCGTCTCCGAATCCACCCGTATAAAAAGAGGGGCGGAACCGAAGTGGCCGTGAACCGGGCTCTCCCAACCGCTGTCTTCCGTAACCGGAATCGCTATTTTCATGATGATGCTCCTTTCTTAATTATCCCTTCTCGTCATCGTTCCGGGCTTTATCCCCCCCGGTTGCCTCATCTGCGGCGGGGGGCTTCGGCCCTTCGCCCATTCTCCGATTCGCCCATCCGCCTACCCGACGGCGTCTGAACCCCCTTCTCCGACCACAACCGCAAGGGCCTATTCCCAATCCCTGGGCCGTCTCCTCGGATCCCGTTCCATTCCCCTGTGGTATTGCCATACCTCCTTTCATCTGCACCGGCCCGCCTTCCAACCGGAGCGCCTTTCCTTCAACCAGCGCTTCAGCGACCTTCTTATGCGCCGATTCGACTAGGCGTGAGAAGGTGGGGCGTGATATTTTCATTCGTGCCGCAGCCTCTTCCTGATAAAGCCCTTCGAGGTCGGCCAGGCGTAGCGACTCCAACTCATCGAGCGTTACGACGACTTCTTCCAGTGTCCGCAGTGGTATTCCCGCCGGTTTGAAATACGTAATGCCAGGCATGTAACAGATCCTTCTCAAACAACGTGGTCTTGGCACGGCGCGATCCTTTCTTGTAATCAAACATTATTATGAACATATGTTCATAACTTGTCAACGGGAATTTACACCCCGCGCAACAGGATTACGATTCAGCTATTGAGATGACGGTAGGAATTGATAGAATAAAACATACCAATGGAGTCTCCATAATGAACAAGGCAATCGAGATACGCGATCTATCCGTCCGCTTCAGGGACCGCGGGCGTACCGTAGAGGCGCTGCGCGGGCTTACGCTCAGCGTCGACAAGGGGGAGGTGTTCGGCTTCCTCGGCCCGAACGGCTCGGGGAAAACGACAACGATGCTTGTCCTGCTCGGTTTTATAGAGCCGCATTCCGGGAGCGCTTTCATTTTCGGCGAGGACGTGCGAAGTCGGATAGCCCGCGAGCGCATCGGATATCTGCCGGAACGGGCCGAGTCCTATTCCTTCCTGACCGGGCGGGAGCTCCTCTCCATGGCGGGATCTCTATTTAAAATGGGGAGGACATCGTTAAAAAACAGGATCGGGGAGCTCCTCGATCAGCTTCATCTGTCCGAGGCCGCGGACCGGAGGATCGCCACCTATTCGAGGGGCATGCTGCAGCGTATCGGCCTTGCCCAGGCGCTGATCAACGACCCGGACCTTCTCATCCTGGATGAGCCGACGGGAGGCATGGATCCCCTCGGGCGCAGGGAGATACGAAAGATCATCTCCGACCTGCGTGCCCGCGGTAAAACGGTCTTCTTCTCGTCGCATGAGCTCTCCGAGGTGGAGCTCGTGTGCGACCACGTCGCCATAATCGCGAACGGGCGCATCTCCGCGCTTGGCGCGGTGTCGGAACTCATGCCTGGATCGGAGTCACTCGAGCGATACTTCCTTAAAATAGTCGCGGGGTCGGACGTGCCGGCGGGAGGCTTTCCATGCAACGCATAGTGACGATTATGAAAACGGTGTGGCTGGAGCTGCTCCGGCGCAAGGACGTGTACGTGATGCTGATCATGCTCGCCGCGCTGCTCTACGCTCTGCTCTCGGTAAACATCTTCGGGCTGGGGACCACCCCCCGCTACATCCTGGACCTTGGTCTCCTGATGGCCTGGCTTTTTGCTTTGATAATGACGGTCAGCATCAGTTGCCGGCAGCTTCCCGACGAGGAGCGAAAAGGGACCATCTACCCCCTGCTCGCGAAGCCGATCACGCGCGGAGAACTGGTGCTCGGGAAATGGCTGGGGTCATGGTCGGTCGTTTCCTGCGCGACCGCGGTGTTTTATCTACTGGTTGCGCTGGTGGTTAAAATCTACGGAGGTTCGTTCGGATGGCGCACCCTTGCACAGGGGTTGGTGGTGCACCTCGCGGGCCTCGCGGCCATCGCCGCCCTGGGGACGGCGTTCTCGACGCGGCTTACCTACGGGGCCGCGGCGAGCATGAGCTATGTGGTGGTAGGCTCTTCGCTGCTCCTGTTGCCGCGTATTCCGGAGATGTTGGTTGCGACGGGAGGCGCTAGTGCCAACGCATTGCTTGCGACGTATTATCTACTCCCGCACTTCGAGCTGTTCGACATGCGCTTAAGGATCGTTCACGAACGTGGAATGATATCTCTTGTCAGTTTCATGGCCGTTTTGGCATACGCCGTGGTCCTGACCGCGCTCCTGCTTTTTATTGCGTGGTTGGGATATCGCCGGAAGCAATTCGAACGCGGAGCAACGCTGTGAAAATTACCGGGGCGCGATTTCCGTTCATCGCGGGCGGGATAATCGCCGCGCTTGGCGCGCTCTCTTTTGCGCTGGCGGCCATCCTCTCGACGGACGGGTCTTTTGCGACCTGCGATCGGGGCTCCCTCGTAGGTCGGATATTGGGAGAGAGCCGCCAGGCCATCGCCGGCAATCTGTGCGTAGAGGCCGACAGATACTTCCACCACGGCGTTCCCCACAAAACGAAAGCGGCATCTATAGGATTCATCCAGAGGTTGGCGGACGAGGTTCAGCTCCGGACCCCGGAGCACCTCTCCGGCGACGAAATCCGCGAAATGATGCCGTGGCTCCGCTTCGCGACGCAAATGGATCCTCACAATATGGACGCTTATCTGAGCGCCGCCTTCTGGGCCGTTCAGGAGAACAAGGGCAACCTGCGTCAGGCGCTGGCCATCCTCGAAGAGGCCAGGCAAAACAATCCCTCCGACTACCGCGTCCCGATGCAGCGTGGATTGATCCTCCTCCAGTACGGGGATCGGGCCGGGGCGGCGCAATCGTTCGACACGGCGCTAAAACTATGGCCTCACACCGAGGGAGTGGACGCCGCACAGAAACGGATCGACGCCGCCGCGCTGTTCAATTACCGGGGATTCCTCTACGAACTCGACGGCCGTACGGCCGATGCGCTTTCGTGTTACCGGGAGCACTTGCGGATCAAGCCCGAGTCCGACAAGATGCGGGAGACCGTCCGGAGCATCGAGCGGGGGGAACGGACCCGTGCCGACGCGGAGAAGATACTGCATAACCTCGTCAACGAGAAGGTCACCCCCGACGAGTATTGCAAGCACGACGACGACGATCACGACCATGAGCATGCCCATGAGATGCCGCATCAGTTGCTGGAAACGCATTAGCCTGATCTATTCATCAACTTTGATCGGCCGATAAGTACTTACTGTAGCGCAAATAGTTAATCAAGATTGTCACATTCCGCACCAGACTAGTCGGTGCGGGGTTAGAACGGGGCCAAGCCCCGTAAATCCCAAAATGCGAGACGGAGAGACGGAGAAGTGGCGACATAGTGAAATCACCGACTCTCGCATTCGCCGTTTCGAACTATGGTAATGCGCACCCTCCCCCGCAGGGGTCCCTTTTGGGATGGGTCCTCCCCCTTGGGGCGTGGCTTAAATTAATCTGCGGTTTGTTTCTCTGTGCCTCCTCTGTGGGCTCCGTGGTCGCTTTTGAATGCACTTTTCTTCCGGCACTTTTTTCAAAAAAAATTTATCTTGACTGGGTTCACCATCCCGATATAATGCCACTCAGTTGGCGGTGGAGCGGCGTAGGAGTGTTGATATCTTGTGGATAAGTGGGGATGTTATCCACATGGATTAACCGCAATTCCTTTAAGGCGTCGGGTGGCGTTGCATAACGAGTGACGCTCGGCGGGCTCCATTCTCTCTCGGGGACACGATGCATCTTCCATTCTGGCGGGATCTATTGCAGCTCCTCGAAGGGAGCCTGAGCAGGGATGCGATCCGCCTCTGGCTCGATCCCCTCACGCCGGTCCTCATCTCCGACGGCAAGCTGATCCTGGAGGCGCCAAACTGCATCCACGAGCGCATCGTGCGGCAACGATACCTCGACGCGATGCGCCGCGCGGCGCACGCATTGAGCGGGAAGGCGTTGCTCATCGATTTCGTTCTCGTTTCGGGGGATGGGGGAGAGGAAAAACCCGGGATCGACCGCTTACCATCCGTTCAGCGCCCGCATAAGCCGTTGTGCCTCGCCACGCTCAACCCTAGCTATACCTTCCAGAATTTCGTCATTGGTTCCTGCAATCGCGCCCCCCATTCGGCGGCGCTCGCCGCGGCCAGGAAACCCGGCAGGAAGCATAATCCCCTCTTCATTACCGGGGGCGTGGGGCTCGGCAAGACCCACCTCATCCAGGCGATCGGCGCGCAGACCCTCGCCGAAGAGAAGCGCTCCCTCATCTACATCCCCAGCGATCGGCTCATGGACGTGTTGATGGAGGCGTTCAAGAACCGCGAGATCGGCAGCGTGCGGAGGAAATTGTCGTCGGTCGACATCTTCCTCATCGATGACATCCATTCCCTCAGCGGCAAGAACCAGATCCAGGAGGAATTTTTCACCATCTTCAACGCGCTCTACCAGAATAAGAGTCAGGTCGTCCTGACAAGCGATCGCCCTCCGAGGGACATTCCGCACCTTCACCAGAGGCTTGTCTCCCGTTTCGAGGCCGGTTTGATCGTACAGCTCACCCCGCCGGCGTTGAAGACCCGCGTGCTTATCATCGAGCAGAAAGCCCGTCTCCTCGGCCTCACGCTCCCGCGCGGCATCGTCATGCTCCTCGCCAGCCGGATCCGCACCAACGTTCGGCGTATAGAGGGGGCGCTCAACAAGATCGCCGCCCACGCCACGATTTGGGGGAGCGTTCCAGACGAGGAAGGGGTGGAGCGGCTGTTGCAAGATGGGCTTTTCGATGGAGATGAGCAGAGCATCAACATAAGGGCCATCCAGCAGAAGGTGGCCGACCATTTTCAGATCAAGATGGGCATCCTCCTCGGCCATGAACGGAGCGACCGGATCGTCTTCCCGCGCCAGATCGCCATGTACCTATGCCGGAAATTGATAAGCTCGCCCTACGCCGACATCGCCGCCGCGTTCTCGGGGAGGGATCACACGACGGCCATCCATTCGTGCAGAACGATCGAGGAACTCCTCCAGGACAACACCGAGGCGAGGGAAACGGTGGATAGCCTCATCACCGCCATCAGGTCGTGAGCGGTCACCGCGCGCAGAGCGAAATCACCAGATCCTCCAGGGCTTCACTCCTGGACCGCCGCCCACCCTTGAGTTCAGCGTCCGCCATCACCACCCGGTCCAGATTCCTCCGCAACCTCTCGAGAGAGAAGCGTTGTGCGCCTCTGCATATCTGATAGATGACGTAGGGGTGCTGCGCGAAGATGCTGTAGCGTTTGCGGCGCTTCTTGTCGGGGAACGCCTCCCTTAAGGCCTGCGGGAGCTTGGACAGCGCCTGCATGAAGGCCGGATAACCGGGACCCGGCCTGATGGTTCCCTTTTCAAGGAGTTCTTTTGCCTGGAGGAGGAACCGCATGCGCCGCGTGAGCGACTCCATGACGGCCAGCGGCTCGATCCTCTGTGCGAGCAGACGCCTCAGGCAGCCGAGCGCCCGCGTGAGGTCTCCGGCAGTGACCGCATCGGGAAGCTGGTATGCCTCCGCCTCCCGCGATGGGCTCGCCAGCCGGTCGACGGCCGACCGGTCGATTGCGCCCCCAGGGCCAGCATTGAGGGCCAGCTTCTCAACCTCACCGAGAAGCGGCCTCAGGTCGGCCCCCACAAGCTGGACGAGGTAGAAGAGGGTGTCCCGCGGGATCGTCACGCCGTCGGTTTTTAATTTCTGACTGACAAGATCGTAGATATGCCTCAAATCGTCGTCGCTCGTCTCCGAGAGGCGCTTAAACTCGCGGGCGATCCCGCGTTTCCCAATGTCGGCGTAGAGCGCGAAACGCCTGTCGATGGATTCCTCCGTGATGAGCGCGACCGTGCGCTCTCCCGGCTTAGGCAGCTTTTCGCGCACGGCATCCGCCCGCCCCACTGAGCGGAAAACTCCGCAACCCCGCAGCCATACCAGCCTGCTCCCGCTGAAGAGGGGCAGGGTGGCGAGCGCGCCGCTCATATCAGCGATCGTTACGCCCATGCCGCTCAGGATCTCAAGCCCGAATTCCCTCTGCTCCTCGGGGAGGAGGCCGTCCACAAGCTTTTTCGCCGCATCCTCGACCAGGTATCCTTCTTCCCCGTAAAAGAGATAGACGGGGGATGCGCCTTTATCGGGATCCAGGTCCCGGATCCCGCGGCGCGCATCCGGGGAAACGGTCTTCCCCGCGGGCATTCTTTTCCGATTACTCTCCATTGCGAACACCGATCCCTATGGTATACTACTGCCCTTTGAAGCGGATATCAAAGCAATGTCGATACGCACTGTCTATTTGAAATGGGCCGAGAGACACACTCATCGGCTGAGCATCATCCTGCACCTCGTCGGGATACCACTCACCATCGCGGCGCTGCCCCTCTTGGTGCTCCATTTCTATATGTGGGCCCTTGTCCTCTTCGTGTCCGGTTATGCCCTGCAGTTCCTGGGCCATGCGATAGAGGGCAATAAATCGGGCGAGCAGCTCCTGTGTGAAAAGCTCCTCCGGCGACGGTAATGTTGTGTGCCGCTGATGCCTTCAAAGACATCTGAATTGTCATTTAATCTTCAGTAACAGATCGTCTCCGTGAGGTGATACGGCTTGTCGTCCGCCGCCTTCTCATGCCCCAGAAGCCAGAGGAAGGCATCGAGTGTCGCCGAATTCATCTTCTGCCCCATACGTGCGTACTCCGCCTTGATCAGCTCGCATGCCCATATGGTACAGGCGCGAATCTCGATCTCCTCCGGGCTGCACGGCGGTATGGGCTCGCGTGAGTCGACCTTCGCGGCGAGCCCCTGTCCGTACCTCAAAATGCCGGCCTTGCGCAGCGCCTGGGGGAGCTTATAATCCGCGAAGACCGTGAGGTCGTCGATGTCGCGAAACGCGCCCGGCCCGGTTCCTCCGAACCGCTGGTATATCATGGCGGGGGCCAGCTGGGCCCTTTTGTAAAACCGGACCTCCCGGTCTCCAATGCTACACGCATCATTGAACGATGGGAACCGCTCCACCAGCAGGCGGGCGAGCGCCGCCGCACTGCCGAGCGCGGCCTCAAGTAGGCCGTGGAAACACCCGCCGTAATGTTTCACAAGGCCGCTCCCCACCTCCCGGAGTATGTCGACCCGTTCGGGGAAGAGGATGAGGTCCCCCTCTCCGCGCAGGATCTCCCGGAGTTGCTTCTCCGTCATATCGGCTAGAAAAAACCCGTCGAGCATCGGCAGCCCCTCTTCCAGGGCGCGGGTGAACGCACCCATGAGGCCATATGCGCCGTCAAGTAATCGCCCCTTGTACTCGATCCTCCATTTGACGCCGCCCCCCTGTGCCCAGAACGCAAAGTTGATGCAGTTGAAGAGGAGGAAAAAATCCGCCGCGGCCTCGTTCTCCCATGGATAGACGAAATCATGCCGCCAATCCGGAAGCTTTACCGTGACCGCGGGATGGCGCCGGCAGAAGGCGGTTATGCCCCCGCCGTCTATCGTTACGTGCCGCAAATCGGCCAAGACCGGTTGAATGCTCTCGAGTATCGCGTCTCGCATCTAATCACCGTTCCCCGCATGTCTCCATGTGCCGCCCGCCATTCAGGTTCCTCAAGATGCCGGATCTTGTGAGCGCGAAATCGTACCTGACCGGATCTTCGGGGGCTAGTTTCCGAAACGCCCCGGTCACCTCGATAGCGCTGCGCAGGTCAGCCTGGCGCCGCCGTGTAAAGCCGAAGGCGCGGCAGATCCTGAACATGTGGGTGTCGAGGGGGACGATCAGCTTGGAGGGTGGGATTCTTTCCCAGCCCCCCGGGTCGATGTCATCCCGCCGCACCATCCATCTGAGATAGAGGTTGAGCCTTTTGCACGCGCTCCCTCCGGAAGGCGGGGCCAGGAGACTGCTCCGGCAGCCGGCCCCTTCCCTCACGCACTCATCCACGAAGGATGACAGGGCGGGAAGTATTGTATCATCGTCGTTGCTATAAGCGGCGTTAAAACAACCCTCGATCGATCCATATCGATCGATGATTCTCTTTAAGGCGTAGAGCGCCGCGGCGAGCTCCTCTCCGTTGGTGAAGCGGTGCCTGAAGTCGGAAAACGCGCGGAGGAGCGATTTTTTGGACGATCGCTTGAGGAAATCGGAAGGAGACGGCATCCGGTCGAGCACGCGCGAGACGCTCTTCCCTATCTGGGCCACGCGTCCGTAGGCGATCGCGGAGGCGATGAAGCCGACGATTTCGCGATCGCGGAGATCGGGGTAAGCATGGAGGAATTCCACGGGGTCGGTATACAGGAACTCGCGCTTGTGGTACCGGCGGTAGAGCCGTTCAAGCTGAACCTTAAGGATCGGGGGACGGAGTTGTGTTGCGTCTATCGTGGCCATTCCGTTTTATCCGTACGCGCCCCCCGCGCCATATCGTGAAGCATGCACACCTGTTCATTTACCTGGGGTCTTCGGTCCCTCGTTCGCGGTAAGAAAGAGAGGTTCTCGCCCCGGACGCCGGTGAGCACGCATGAGGATCAAATGGATCCATCCTCAACGCTCGGGCCTGACGGGGAGGTTTTTTCTCTGCGTGAACCATTTCTCGTAGATATCGTCGTAGATGTCCTTTTCGTCGAGGCGTTTCAGTGTTCCGTTGAGCTCTGAGAGGAGGGCCGTATTGCCCTTTTTCACCATGATGCCGTAATACTCATGGTCGAGGTCTTTCTCAACCTCCTGGAACCGATATGCGTTGTTATGCAGCACCCACTTCAGAATGTCCTCATCGATCAGTATGCAGAACACCCTTTCATCTCTGAGAGCCTGGGCCATGCGCTGGGGCGAGTAGAAATTAATCCGCTTCGCCGCCAGGTTCTTTCTAGCCCATTCGTAGCTGGTGCTTCTCCTTAACACACCCACCTGCTTATCCCTTAGTCCGTTGACGAATTCCGAGTGGTCCCAATCCATGTCTTTGATCGCCGCCACCGCCAGATTCGACCTATAATAGGGAACCGTGAAGTCAAACCGCCTCCCCCGGTCCGGCGTGATGCTGGTGCTGCTGATGACCGCATCGGCAACACCCGATTTTAGGAGACTTTCATAGGTGCCGAGGTTGAACCCCTTCTCGATCCATTGCACCCTGGCGCCGAGCTCCTTTCCGATCGCCTGGCCGAGATCCAGCTCGAAACCGATCTTCTTCGATTTGTCTACAAATGAAAAAGGAGGAGATTCGAAATCGGTGATGAACCGGAGAGTGCGGCCGGCGCCCTTCGACGCCGGCTTCTGTACGGGCGTCTGGGCAAAGGCGTACATTGCAAGGACGAGGATCAAACAGGTGACGATGATGCACTTCATGCAGACCTCCTGGACTCAGGCTCCCCCACGCCGGCTGAATAACACGTACGACTTCCACTATCGCTTCATCATGCGTCGCATCATCCCGCGGGGGCCGTCCCCCGCACCGGCTTCTCCGACGCTCTCTATCTTAGTGACGACGAAACCATATACCTCGGTCCCCGTTACCGTTCTTTTCACGGTATGCCTATCGCCTTTGATCCTGGCCTCTATCTTCCCCTTTTTGATATGGCCGGTGAGCGTTATTTCCTGTCCGGTCTTGAGGCTTGCGATCAGATCTTCGTTCTCGTCCGTCCTATCCGCGTAGCAGGCTATCTCGGCAAGGGGGATTGCGATAAATTTGAGCTTCCTGTTGAGGTTTGCCTGATTCTCCCACCCGCGGGACACGTTGTTCACCTTCCCGAACCGCACCGTGATCGTTACCGTTTTCCCGATGTAAGACTTCGGGTTCGCGACGATAGCTTTTGGATCCACCTCTGCCGCGGCGCACAGGGAGTGACAGGCGATGAAACCCACAACGGCGCACGCCGCAAGGAAGGAAACAGCCAATTTCATGTTAACCTCCAGGGTGAATAGGCTCCGCTCACCCCGGCCCAGTATATCATCCCCGCTATGGGGGGGGCAAGGGGGGGGCGGGTAGAGGGAATTGCGCTGTGAGCATTTTTTGAAGCATGGTAACAAGTGCCGGTTGT
>CAYWRA010000064.1:0-15475 GCA_964460305.1 uncultured bacterium | reverse complement strand
CCATCGCCTCCTCAACAATGGAATCCATCTCCCGCGAAACGAGCCTGCCCTTGATGGCCGGGATGAGGCAGTAGCCGCAAGCGTTGCTGCATCCCTCGCCTATTTTCACGTAGGCGTAGTGCGGGGGGGAAAGCCTGACACGCGGACTTAGATGGTCGTATAGAAACCAGCCTTTACCCTCTTCCTCTCGCCGATGGGACGGGACCTTGCGGCCATCCCCGGCAATCAATTCGCCTATGAGCTGCGCGACCCGTGGGATTTCTCCGGGATGGAGGAAGAGGTCGACCTCCGGGAATCTCTGCGCCAACCGGCGGCCGCGCCGCGCGATAAGGCAACCGGCGACGATCACCCGATCGATCACCCCTTTCTTTTTAAGGGCGAGCAGTTCGTCGATCGTGTCTTCCGATTCCTCTTCAGCATCGCTGATGAACGAACAGGTGTTGACGATGATGATCCTTGCCTCGTCCAGATCCCCGCAGATTTCGCATCCCCCTTCTCTCAGGTATCCCTGGATCACCTCGGAATCAACCAGATTCTTCGCGCAGCCGAGGCTCGTGACGGCCACCTTTGTGGGCATGATCATAATTCCCAAACTCGATAGCTTGATAGCTGAATCATTCCGCCCGCATCTTCCCCCTGTAGAACACGGCCTTCCCGTCTTTATCGATGAAAACATTCTGAGCAATCTTACCCTTCATCTCTCTCAAGGGTTTATCGTCGATGGAGAGCTCGACCAGCCGGGGCTTCGCGATACGGACGTCGAAACTATCTTTGGCAAGCCAGAACTCCTCCTTCCCTTTTTGCACCGTCCCTTGAAACAGAAGGACGCCATCGCCGTAGACCTTCATCCAGACGCTCTCTTTTGCCTTCGCCTCAAGCTTCCTCTGTTTCGGCTTGGCCTCCTGCGGCGGAGGTGGCGGAGGCGCCGCTGCGGGAGGCTCGACGGTGGGGCTCACCTGCGGGAGCGGGGGCAGCGGCAAAGTCTCCAACTCCTCCGTGCTAACCGCAGGCTTATGCACCCGGGTGGCCGCACACGAGCGCCAGAATTTTAGGCCGGAGACGATCGCAATGGCAATAATGACCGCCGCTCCAACGCCAATCGCGGCAAACCTCCAAGTCGACGAGAGCGTTGGGGTAACGGATTCGCCATCGGGAGGGAAACCCTGCCGCATCATCCCCCCGTACTCCTGCACGTACTGCTCGATGAGGGGCCTCGAATCGAGCCCCAGATATTCCGCATAGATTTTGAGGAACCCTTTCGCATAGGCTGGGGCCGGGAGGAGAGAAAGCTGTCCGTTCTCCATCGCGACGATATACTTCTCACTTATCTTCGTATCCCGAACGACCTGGGCTATCGGTACTTTTCTATCCTCTCGCGCGGCACGCAAATAATCGCCGATTGAATCCATATAAAAACCTCCGGTTTTTAAATCCTAAATCCAAAATCCCAAATCCCAATAGAATGATGAAAAAAACCGCTAGATACTCTTGCATCATCTTTGGGATTTGGAGTTTGGGATTTGGGATTTACCCTATCACTTCCCTAGCCTTGCTCCCCTGCTGGGGGCCGACCACTCCCCGCTCCTCCATCATGTCCACCAGCCTCGCGGCGCGCGTGTAGCCTATGCGCATCCTCCTCTGGAGCAGTGACGCGGACGCCTGACCGAGCTGTCTTACCACGTCCACGGCTTCGTCATAGAGATTGTCGTCGATATCCTCGTAGTTCAGCGCGCTGTCAGCGTCGGCGGAGAGAACGTCCTCGCGGTAATCCGGACTGGCATTCGACCGCACGAACTCGACCGTTGCGTTGATCTCCGCATCATCCACCAGCGTCCCCTGTATCCTAAGGCGCCGCGAGGAGCCGGGCGGCATGAAAATCATGTCGCCGCAACCGAGCAGCTTATCCGCGCCCATGCTATCCAGAATGACCTTCGAGTCCACCTTGGAAGCGACCTTGAACGCGATCCGCGTGGGGAAATTGGCCTTGATCAAACCAGTGATGACGTTCACCGAGGGCCGCTGCGTGGCGAGAACGATGTGGAGCCCGGCCGCCCGGCCCATCTGCGCGAGACGGATGATCGGGTCCTCAATGTCCTTGCGCGCCACAAGCATCAGGTCCGCAAGCTCGTCGATCATGATTACGATGAACGGGATGGCTTCCCTCGGCTCGCCGTCCTTCTCCACCCGCGCCGAAGCGCCGCCCTGCTTGATCTTGGTGTTGTACCCTATGATGTCACGGACGACCTCCTCCGAAAAAAGGCTGTAGCGCCGCTCCATTTCTCTCACCGCCCACCGGAGCACCTGGGCGACGACCTTGCTCTCGGTGACCACGGGGGTGAGGAGGTGCGGAATGTCGCGGTACTGGGTCATCTCGACCCGCTTGGGATCGATGAGGATAAGCTTGAGTTCTTCGGGCGTGCAGGAAAAGAGCATGGTGAGGATCAAGCTGTTCACGCACACCGTCTTACCGGAACCGGTGGCCCCCGCGATGAGGAGGTGCGGCATCTCCCTCAGATCGGCGATCACCGGATTCCCCGAGATCTCCTTCCCGATTGCCAGCGGTATGTACCGCGAGGGCTGCCGGTATTCCTTGGAAAGCAACATCTCTTTAAGGCCGACGAGGGTCGCCTTGGGATTCGGGATCTCTATGCCGACCGCCGACTTGCCTGGAATGGGCGCGACGATCCTGATGCTGCTCGCCGCCATCGCCAGCGCGAGATCGTCCGCGAGCGTGGTGATCCTCTGCACCTTGACGCCTGGAGCGGGATATACCTCATAGCGCGTGATCACCGGACCGCGGATCACGTTCCCCACCTCCGCCTCGATCCCGAATTCCTTCAAGGTGAGCTGAAGCACCTCTACGTTCTTCTGGAGGTCTTCCTCCATCTGCTTGCCCTTGGGGGCGACGGGCTCGTGCAGGAGGTCGATCCCGGGGATCTTATACGTACCCGAAGACCTCGACGAGCGAGCGCGGGGCGGGAGACGCTGCGGCGCCGCTTCCTTCACCGGCTTATCAGGCACGCGCTTCTCGAATCTTGGGCCCTCGCTGACCCGTTGCGACTCCGCCGGTGGCGGGACCGTGATCTTTACCTTCCGGGTATTCCGGTACAATCCGGCGAACGGCCTCACCCGCACCTTGCGCACACTCAGCGGGACGACCCTGCGTTTCTGGCTGATGACCTCCGTGGAGACCTTTGCCGAGCGGCGTATCGTAGTAAAGATTCCCGTGAAAAGCCGTCCGACGGCGCGGAACGCATTAAATCGGGTATAGACAAGCAGTGAGGCGATACCGACCGCCGCGCAGACGGCGATCGAACCCGTGACGCCGAGGAGGGGGATCAGGAGATTCACGCTCAGCACATCGCCCACGACCCCACCGGCGCCGACGAGATTCAGGCGCCTGGCCTCTACGCTACACCTGGCGCCCATCGGCAGTTGGAAGAGACAGGCAAGGGATACAAGCATCAGTACCGCGGCGATGGCGCGCACCGATCTCATGCGGCGGGAAGTCTCGGTCGCGCCCTGAATCAATCCACACCCGAGGGAAAACAGTATGAATACGATCGCGTAGGAGGCGAACCCGACTAAAAATAGGCACCCGAAAGCCACCCATGAGCCGACGATTCCCACACTGTTGTTTTGCGGGTAATTTGGATGCGTGGTGTTATACGCAACATCCATCGGATCATAGGAGTAAAGGCTCAAGGCGAGCAGAAGGGCAATAAGCCATAACGAGAGCGCGTAGCTGATCCTCACGATCGCTCAACCTCCTCATTGTGGACACGGTGGCGGTGTGCGTGCTCTAACGCACCCACCGGGAATTCACCCCCACGACAAGCGGAATACCCACGCCTGCCGTTATTCCCTCCTCCTCTCATGGGGGGAACGCCGTTGCGGTCGCGGATGATGCTCCTCCTCCTGTTCCCCTCCCTCCAGCAAGGCCTTGCGGCTGAGGTTGATCCGCCCTTGCTCGTCTACATCCGTGACCTTCACCATGACCTCATCGCCCACATTGAGGACATCCGTGACCTTTGCCACGCGGTAGTTAGCGAGCTTCGATATATGCACGAGGCCTTCTTTGCCCGGCATGATCTCCACGAATGCTCCGAAGTCGAGGATGTTCTTGACGACACCACGGTATGCCTTCCCAACTTCGACGTCGGCCGTGCGCATCGACACCTCATCGACCGCCTTCTTGAGGCCCTCCTCATCGTTCGATGAGATGCTTACCGTGCCGTCATCGTCCACGTCGATCTCCACACCGGTATCCTGGCAGATCTTCTTGATCGTCTTTCCCTTGGGCCCGATGAGAAGACCGATCTTATCCGGAGCGATCTTCATCTTCACGATGCGCGGCGCGAACTTCGACACCTCCGCCCGGGGCTTATCTAGCACCACGTCCATTTTGTCCAATATGGATATCCTTCCTGCCCGCGCCTTTTCGATGGCATTCTTGAGGACCTCGAACGGGATACCCTCGATCTTGCTGTCCAACTGGAACGCGGTGATCCCCTTCCTCGTTCCCGCCACCTTGAAATCCATGTCGCCGCACGCATCCTCCGAACCGAGAATGTCGCTCAGGATGACCGCCCTATCGCCATCGTGCACCAACCCCATCGCGATGCCTCCGACCGCCATCGTGACGGGCACACCGGCATCCATGAGGGAGAGGCTTCCCCCGCATACGGACGCCATCGAGGACGACCCGTTGGATTCGAGAATGTCCGAAACGATCCTCACGGTGTAGGTATAATCTTTTGGCACCACCGCAAGGAGCGCACGCTCGGCCAGGTTGCCATGGCCGATTTCCCTTCTCGCCGGTCCCCGTACCGCCCGCACCTCCCCAACGCTGAACGGGGGGAAGTTGTAATGCAGCATGAAGCTCTTGCTGGTCTCACCCTCATAAGCCTCCAGGCGCTGCGCGTCAGCGGTCGTCCCGAGCGTCGTTATAGCAAGGGCCTGCGTCTCACCGCGGGTGAAGAGGGCGCTGCCATGCGTGCGCGGCAATATCCCCACCTCGCAACTGATTGGGCGTATCTCATCAACGCCTCTTCCGTCCGCGCGCAGCCCCTTTTCGAGAATGAGATTGCGCACCTTCTTTTTATCGGCCTCTCCGAAAAGAGCGGAGATCGCCGCATCGTTAGCCTCGGGAAACTGCTCCTTGATCTTCACGCAGAGATCGCCGAAAAGCCTCCTTAAGCCATCTTCCCTGGCCTTTTTGCCCTTGACCAGGATCGCGCGCTCAAGCGTAGTCTCGAGAAACGCGTCAACCGCGCCCTTCAGTGCCTGATCGACGGGCTGCTCCTCGCACACCTCTTTCCGCACGCCGACCTTCGCAAGCAGCTCTTTCTGTATCGCCGTGATCGACCGGATATGCTGATGGGCTGTGGCGAGCGCCTCAAGCATGTCGGACTCGGGTATTTCATGCGCGCTCCCCTCAACCATGATGATGGCCTCGTCGGTCCCCGCCACCACGAGATCCAGATCGCTCTGGTCAAGCTCCGCGTAGCTCGGGTTGATGATCCATTTCCCGTCGATCCTCCCGATCCGCACGCACCCTACGGGGGCCGTGATCGGGAGCGGCGACAGCAGACAGGCGGTCGCGCCACCCACCACTGAAAGGATGTCCGGATCGTTCTCGTTATCGGCGGAGAGCACGGCGTTCATAATCTGCACCTCGCGCCTGAATCCATCCGGGAAGAGCGGCCTGAGCGGCCTGTCGGTAAGGCGCATGGTGAGGATTTCCTTCTCGGTAGGCCTCCCCTCCCTTTTGATGTACCCACCAGGGAACATGCCGGCTGCCGATAGTTTCTCGCGGTAGTCGACCGTCAGCGGGAAGAAATCAATCCCCTCGCGCGCTTCGGGCGCAACCGTCACCGTGCACAATACAACCGTATCACCGTATTGGATGGTGCAGGCCCCGTGCGCCTGTTTCGCCAGTTTGCCCGTTTCGATAATCAACTCTTTTCCGTTAAGCTCGGTACTCACTCGATGCATCATGATAGTCCCACACTCCTCTCTGCGGCCAAGGGTGGAGAATTCGGCGCTGCGTATCGCTCATCGCCTCGCGGCGCACCCAACGCCCAATCCTCGACCCTCAACCATCGTTTATGCCACTGACTTTACTTCCTGAGATCCAGTTTCTTGATTATCCCCTTATACCGGTCCTCATTGCTTAAGTGAAGATAATCGAGAAGTTTCCGCCGCCTGCCCACGAGGCGTAAAAGCCCCCGTCGCGAATGGTGGTCCTTCATATGCAACTTGAGATGCTCCGCGAGATCTTTGATCCTCGCGGTGAGCAGGGCCACCTGGACATCGGCCGAGCCGGTGTCCTTCTCGTGCAACTGGAACTCCTTGACCAACGTTCCCTTCTTTTCCCTATCGAGCGCCATTTGAACACCCCCCCTTTCTTGTACCCTATCCACGCAAACCGTCGGCGATTCGGTAAGCCTAGAAGGGGTACGCTGCAGTGATAAGTGATAAGCGACACGCATCACTTATCACTTAACCAATAACTAATCCTTTGTCGGCGCATTATTATGCCGCATTCCCTTCGCAATTTCAATGTCGCATCTCATCTGCGCCGCCAATTCCTCAACGCTTCCGAACTCCCTCTCCTCGCGCAACAATTTCCCCACGACGACCTCAATGGTCTCACCGTAGAGAGATTCCTGAAGCGAGAAGATGTGCGCCTCCACACCGCCGTGAAAATCGACGTTGAGGACGCCGTCATACCACCGCCCCCCGTGGCATATGCGCGCGACATAGACGCCCGGCGGCGGCAGCAGCACGCCCCCCACCGACACGTTAGCGGTGGGGATCCCGAGCTCCCTCCCCAGTGCTTTGCCCTTCACAACGGCGCCGCAGATGGCATAGGGCCGCCCCAGAAAACGCGATGCCGATTTAAGATCGCCGTTCCTCACCATATCGCGGATTGCGGTCGAGCTAATGGCGACGCCGTCGATCGTCATACCCTCTACTACCTTCACCGCGAAACCATGGACCTGCCCGAGCTCCCGGAGGAGCGCCGCATTGCCGCTCTTTCGCGCGCCGAATGCAAACTGCGGCCCGATGCAGACCATGCGAAGCCGCATCATCGGAAGTAGACGCTGTTCGACGAACGTCGATGCATCCTCTTCGGCGGTCTCGCGATCGAACGGTAGAATGATGCAGATATCCAACCCCGTCTCATCCAGGAGCTTGATCCTCCGTTCGAGGGAGGTCAACATAAGGAGCGGGCTCGAAGCTTCGATCACCTGGCGCGGGTGTGGGTGGAACGTGAGCAGCGCCGCGGCGCCCCCCATGCGTCTCGCCTCGGAGACAACCGTCTCGATCACCTTCCTGTGCCCAAGGTGGACGCCGTCGAACACCCCCATCGTGAGCGCGACGGACGGCGCCTGGCGCAGTTCGCTGGAATCGAGGCTTCTGATGACTTTCATACTGTGAATGACAAATACCAAATGACAAATGAATTACAAATGACCAAATGAAAAACCCCTTCGTGTTTTGTCATTTGTCATTTGACATTTGTCATTGATCCCATCCGCGGTTTCCACCGGCAACAGCCTCCGCTCGAATTCCTCTGGCGTCATGCGGAGCAGCACGTCGAGGGGCAGCGCATCCTTGAGCAGAAACCCGCCCACGCGAGTCCTCACCAAATACTTCATGTGCGCCCCGCAACCGAGAGCAGCGCCGATGTCCGCGCACAACGTCCGCACGTACGCCCCTTTGGAACAAACGATGCGTAAGGCTACCTCGGGGCCGTCGAAAGCGCAGAGCTCAAGCTCATGAATGAAGATAGGCCGCGCCTCACGGGGGACAACCAAGCCCCTCCGCGCCAGGCGATAGAGCGGTTGTCCCTGGTGTTTCAGGGCCGAGTGCATTGGGGGCACCTGATTCTGCGCCCCTTTGAAGCGATCGAGCGCCGTGAGTACGGCTTCCTTTGTAACGCCGTTCCACGGTCTCCGCTCCAAAACCTTTCCTTCGGCATCCTGTGAATCCGTCGCCGTTCCAAGCACCATCACGACGCGGTATTCCTTGTCCTCGCCCATGATCGCGCCCAGGCGCCGCGTAGCGTCCCTCCCCATGCCGAGGACGAGCACGCCCTCAGCCATCGGGTCGAGTGTGCCGGCATGGCCGGTCTTCTGGTAACCGAAGCGCCGCCTCACGCGCGCCACCACGTCATGAGACGTCATACCGGCGGATTTATTCACCGCCAGGAATCCGCTTCGCCTCTCTCTCCCTGGCGATCGCTCCCCTGACATCGTCGAGAAGCCTCCCCTCAATAAGCTGTGGCTGCCCCTGGATTACGGCGCCCGCGGCGGCGGGGTGTCCCCCGCCCCCGTACTTTCCGGCGATCTTGTCCATGTCGATCCGTCCGTCCCTTGACCGCAGGCTGATGCGGACGCCCGAATGGAGCGGCAATTCCTCAAATAGCACCGCCACCTTAACGCCGACGAGGTCACGCGCATAATTGATGAACCCCTCCGCGTCCTCCGAGCGCGCGCCGCTCTTCTCATACATATCCGCCGTGATCCGCAATGACGCGATCTCGCCATCCTCGTCAATGCTCAGAGTGCGCAATACCTCTCCGAGCAGCTTTATCTTTTCCGGCCTGTTCTGGGCATATATCTTCTCCGCCACCGAATGCGGAGAGAGGCCGCACCGCAGCAATTCGGCGGCGAGCTGGTGGGTGAACGGCGTCGTGTTGCTATAACAAAACCGGCCCGTGTCGGTGATGATTCCCGCATAGAGGCATGTTGCGATATCGAGATCGATTGAAACGCCCAACTCCTTAAGGAGGAGGTAGATCAACTCCGCAGTCGCCGACGCTCGCACGTCGACCCAGTTGTGGGTGCCCCACGAAACGTTGCTCTCGTGGTGATCGATATTCGCCACCACGGGAAGGGTTCTCACGTACTCCGAGAGCCGGCCCAACCGCTCCGGTCGCGGCGTATCCAGGGCAACCGCCAGCCCCTCATGAGAGGGGGGGGATCCCTCGGAATGGATATCGGCGCTGCCGGGAAGAAAAAGACAGGTGGGAGGCACCTTGTCCGGGAGCCACATCTCAGGTTTGCCCCCAAGCCGGAGAATCGCGTGTGAGAGAGCAAGCTGCGCGCCGACGCAGTCCGCATCCGGCCTCATGTGGCCGAAAATCGCGACATGTTTATGCTCCCGTATCAACCGGGCAATGGCACGGGGCGCGCGCGGTTCACTCATGTTTCCTCTCCGCTTCGATCTTATCCAATATCTCGCTGATTCGAAATCCCTGGTCCACGGAATCGTCCAGGCAGAATTCGACGCGCGGCACCGATCGCATCTTGATCCGCGATCCAAGCACCCTCTGGATGAATCCGGCGGCGCTTTTAAGTCCGATCATCGTCTTTTCCTTCGCTTCCGCGTTCCCCATGACGCTGACGAATGCCTTCGCGTGCCCCAGGTCGGCGCTCACCTTGACCCTGGTCACCGTGATAAACCCGATGCGCGGATCCTTAAGCTCCTGCTGGAGGACTTGGCTTAGCTCCTCCTGTAGGAGCTGCTCGACGCGTACAACCCTTCTTCCGCTCATGTCTAGTCCCTCAACCAACGTAAGGAAAATCCCAAATCCCCCGGCTACGCCAAGGCTCCGTCGGGCAGGCAAATCCAAAATCCCAAAATAAGTAGTGAGTGATTGGGTCTTATAGCTTGCGGCTTACAACCGAGGATGGAAATGCTTGAGTCGTCCTTCATCGCAGCGCGCCATCAGCGGGAGAGATGCAAGACGGGGTGGAACGCGACATTCCCTCTAACATACACCCTAACTACCCCTATACCTCTTATTCTCTTTGTGAGAACCTGAATCGTCGTGGTTCCCCGTGTCCTCTCTTCTCACAATCGCTGCGGGACCTTCTCCATCTTGAAGACCTCGACGATATCGCCCTCCTTGAGATCGGTGAGGTTGGCCAAGCGTATGCCGCATTCCGTCCCGGCCTTCACTTCTTTTACGACATCCTTGAATCGCCTGATCGATACGATCGACCCTTCCTGGACGATCTTGTCCCCCCGGATCAAACGCGCCCGCGCGTTCTCAACGACTTTCCCTTCAAGGACAATGCTGCCGGCGACCGGTTCACCCTTCGCGGCGCGGAAGAGCTGTTTCACCTCGGCGCGCCCCACAATCGTCTCTTTGATGGCGGGATCCAACAAGCCCTCAAGCGCCTTCCGCACGTCTTCGATGACCTCGTAAATAACGTCATAGAGCTTGATCTCCACGCTCTCCTTGCGGCTCAATTCCTTGGCGTCAAGGTCGATGCGCGCGTGGAAACCGATGATGACCGCGTCCGACGCGGAGGCGAGCATCACGTCGTTCTCATTGATGTCGCCGACCGCGCAGCGGATGATGTTGACGGAGACCTTCTCGTTTCCCATCGTCCTAAGCGCCTCTCTCAGCGCCTCGACCGATCCCTGGACGTCCCCCTTCAGAATGAGATCGAGTTCCTTGGTCTTCCCGGCGGCGATTTTGGAATAGAGCTCTTCGAGCGTCATCTTCGCCACTTCCCTCGATCCCGCAGCGCCCCGCTCCATGCGGAGCGCCCCGGCTATTCTCTTTGCCTCCCGCTCGTTATCGACGACCCGGAGTTCCTCACCAGGTTGTGGCACACCGTCGAGCCCGAGGACCTCGAGCGGCGTCGCTGGCCCGCCTTCACGCACCCGTTCGCCGCGATAGTTAAACAACGCCTTTACCTTCCCGGAGCACACGCCGCAGATGATTGGATCTCCTAGCCGTATCGTACCCTTCTTGACCAGCGCCGTCGCAACCGGCCCCCGTTCCTTGTCCATCTGCGCCTCGATGATTACCGCCCTCGCCTTTGCCGTGGGGCTCGCCTTAAGCTCCATTACCTCCGCTTGCAACAAAATCATCTCCAGGAGATGATCGATGCCCTGTCTGGTGACAGCCGAGACGTCGCAGCAGATGGTCTGCCCGCCGTATTCCTCCGGAGAGAGGTCGTGTTCCATCAACTGCCGCCTCACCCTCTCCGGCGAAGCGCCAGGCTTGTCGATCTTGTTCACCGCCACGACAATGGGAACCTTTGCCGCCCGCGCGTGGTCGATCGCCTCCCTCGTCTGCGGCATCACCCCGTCGTCCGCAGCCACCACGAGGACGGCGATGTCAGTGACGTTGGCGCCCCGCGCCCGCATCGCAGTGAACGTCTCATGGCCAGGCGTGTCCAGAAACGTGATCCTGCCCTTCCCGACTTCAACCTCGTACGCCCCTATGTGTTGGGTGATGCCCCCGGCCTCCTCAGCCACCACCTTCGTCTCGCGGATTGCGTCGAGGAGCGAGGTTTTGCCGTGGTCGATGTGTCCCATAAACGTCACCACAGGGGCCCTCGACGCAAGGTCCTTCTCTTCTTCAACGGGCGCAGCAGCAGCGACCGGCTCCCCGGCCAATTCCACGTCGCGTCCGTATTCATGGGCGACGATCTCCACCGTCTCTGCATCAAGGTTCTGGTTGATCGCGGCCATCACTCCGAAATTCATCAGCGTGCGGATAATATCCTCCGATTTGACGTGTAGAACCTCGGCCAGCTTCCTCACGTTCACCGGAAGCTGCACCTTGATCTTCTCGACCGCCGGAGCGGGAGCGGCCTTGGCGGCTGCGGGATGCTCGGGAGGCGCCTCTCGGGGGACTACCTTTTTCTCCGTAACGGGGGTGGGTGCAACCTGAGGGGCCGGCGTCGATTTCGCTGCCGGAGGAGCGGCTTCGGCCGGCTTGGCAGCCTTTGCGCCCTTCGCTTTCGCCGGCGCCTTGGTGCCGATTATCGGCGCCTTGGCGTCTGTCGCGGTCACGGCTTCCCGTTTCGTATCCTTTGGGGAAGCCGGTTGGATACCCTCCCTCAACTTAGCGGCGACATCCTCCTCGACGCTGCTCGACGCGCTCTTAACCGTTATCTCCATGGCGGCAAGGCGGTCAATGAGCTCCTGAGTCCCTATGCCCAACTCTTTAGCCAATGTGTAAATTCGAACACGCACGCGCCACCCCCTTCACCTATTCAGCCTCTTGTGCTTCCACCCGCCGGCCGCCGGTTGCTTCCTCGGACACCGCTTCTCCCTCCCCGTGTGCCTGTCCCTCATCAACCGAGGTGTCTTCCTGCGGCTCGGCCGTATCCGCCGCTTGTTCGCGCACGGGTTCATCCTGGGGCTGCGGCTGTTCGGCAGGGGGCGCGGCTTTCGCCGGAGCTCCATCCTTCGGAGCCCCTTCCTTTGCGGCAACCCTGAAATCCGCCGCAGCCTGGACGATCTTCTCCGCGGTCTTCTCACCAATGCCGGGAATCTTCGTGAGATCCGCAACGGTTGCTTTGCGAATGGAACCGAGCGTCTTATAACCACTCTCGATCAATGAATCGATGACTTTCGCGCCGAGCCCCTCAAGCTGAGCGACGGGTATCCTGGATTCCTTCTGCTCGCGATCCTTGTCGCTAGCCTTCTTGATGTCAATCCTCCAACCCGTCAATTCCGATACGAGCCGCACTCCCTGGCCCTTCTTCCCCACGGCGAGGGAGAACTGGTCGTCGTCAACCAATATCTCCGCGACGCCTTCAGCGATCACCTTGACCTCTCGGGGTTTTGCGGGGCTGAGCGCGTTGGTGATGAAGACGACCGGATCATCGCTCCACCGGATAATGTCAACCCGCTCCCCGTTGAGCTCATGGACCACGTCCTTCACCCGCGCACCCCTCATTCCCACGCATGCCCCAACCGGGTCGATTCTTTCCGTCTTTGAATGAACGGCGATCTTCGTGCGGTAACCCGGATCGCGGGCGACAGCCTTGATCTCCACCGTCCCTTCGCCGATCTCCGGCACTTCGAGTTCGAATAGCTTGCGCACAAGTTCAGCATGGCTCCTCGACACTACGATTTCGGGCCCCTTTGCGCTATCCTTCACCTCGACGATGTACACCTTGAATCTCCGGTTCACACCGTAGCTCTCCCGCGGGCACTGCTCAGATTGCGGCAGGATCGCCTCCGCCTTGCCGAGGTCGAGTATGACGTTCCCACGCTCGTATCTCCGCACCGCGGTGGCAACGATCTCCCCCGCTCGGCCCTTGTACTCGTCGAACATGATCTTGTGCTCCGCCTCCTTGATGCGCTGGATGATCACCTGTTTTGCGGTCTGCGCGGCGATGCGTCCGAACTCCTTTGCCACAATCTCCTTGCGGATAGTGTCGCCGATCTTCGCATCGGGATTGATCTTTTGCGCGGCGGCCAGCGTGATCTCCTCGTCCGGCGATTTTACCTCTTCTACGACGGTGACATCGCAACAGGCCTTGATCTTGCCGGTCGCCCGGTCTATTTCGACACTCAGGTTCTTCACCTGTTCGGCGCTTTTCCTGGCGGCCGACAGGAGCGAGCTCTCCACCGCATCAATCAGAATATCCCTGCTGATACCCCTCTCCCGCTCAAGGTATTCAAAAACGGCAAGCAATTCGCCATTCATAACGTCCCCCTACAATAAAAATCCCAAACCCCAAATCCCAAGATTGAGTAAGACAAAGCCCCACTGTGTTTTGGCATTTGGTATTTGTCATTTATTTAATGTATCCTCAGTGGTTCGCCATTATCTTCCGTCGCGCACCAAAAAAAAGAGTGGGAAATTCCCACTCCGCAGAAACGCGACGTAGTTCGAGTATAGGTTATAATAAACTTAAGGCACGGTCAAGGACGAATTCCAAAACTGCCCAAAGGCGTGGCAAATCTACGAGTAAGCTGTAAAATCAAACAGCGTAAAGCCTATAGCCTACTTTGGGATTTGGGATTTCCTTTATTCCGCCCCTATGTCGATCTGCTTTTGGTCCGCATAACCGGGGATGGTATCGCTGATCCCCCTCGGGCGAACACCCGCCGGAACAAGGCCGACGATAACGTTATACCGGCCCTCGGCCCCCGACGGAATGGCCGGCATATTGCAGAGGCACCCCTGATACACGTACGGCAGGCGGGAAACGCCCTTTATAATAGGGAAAGCGCCTTTTTTGACACTCGCCGGATTACCGAGCATAAAAGAATATACCGCTCCCTGCCCCATGATCACCCCCCACGCATCGAACGCCTGATTGCATGGAGGCACCGTCACGTCGACCCTCAACGGCCCGCCGACGGATGGGGAGGAGCTGTTCACGCTCACTGCTAACGGCGGGTATGGCGTCGGAGTAGGGGTCGGCGGCGGCGATTGGTACTCATAGCAGCCGATATCGGTCTTCGAACCGGCCGGCCTCGGATTCCCATCAAGGTCGTCCTCAGGAGCATCCTCATCCGTGCCTTTGTCCCGCGAGGGCGAGGCGGAGCTTAAGTGATAGTCATAGTCGGTTGAGGAACCGGATGTCGGAAGAGGTTTTATGTACTTTGGGTCCTTCGATATACTGCCCTCACCAGGCTTGGCCTGCCCCCGATAGTCATCGCCGCCACTGCTACAGACGTTGTTATATTTTATAACTATTCCCGCGGCATTGATACTGTCGCTAACATAAATCCCATCGGATTGACATCGTGTAATATTGTTATTCTGGATTAAAATCGAAGGCGACGGCACTATTGTCCCAACATATATTCCATCTGATCCCGATCTATCGATGGTGTTATTAATGATTTGCATGTTAGCGGCATGAATACCATAATGAACCGATCCAATGATAAGATTGTTTTCTATAATGGGGGTTTCTCCAACATTTGTTTCCGCATAGATGCCATAGCCGTTATTAAAAAGAATATTCTTTACAACGAGCGGGCCTCCGTTATCAGTTCTAACTCCTCCGACGGAGCAATTCATGATAATGCAATTCGATATAGTAGGAGAGTATGTATCGGCATCCACGCCGTCTTCGTTGACATTTTGGATCGTGAAACCGTCTATCGTGGAATTATCCTTACCATTGAAAATGTCAGGCCCTCCCCCCGACCCGTCCACTATGGTTTGATATTTACCTATGTCTCTGCTCCACGAAACAGGATCATATCCCCCATACGCGGATACATACGGCTTCATGCTGATCTCATACTCATAATACGTCCCCTCAGCAACGTATATCTTGGCGGGGTTACTCTCGGAGCCGCTCACGCGGGAAAGGGCATATTTGATGGTAGCCCACGGCTTTTCCCGGCTCCCGCCGCTGTAGTCATCGCTCCCCGTACTGGTGCTAACGTAGAATTCGGATGATTGAAGGGCGGTGACATGAACGGATAAGAACACGCATAAGTTACAGAAGGCAACGGCAAGAAATTTCATAGGACACCCCTATTTTTAATATCAGCCTGATCTATTCATCAACCTCTTATACGTGTGAAAAGCGAGATAAATAATCCCGGCTGGCATCGCACATTTGCCAATATAACACATCTGCCAGGGGCGCAACATCATAAAATGGGTTGTTGGTATTCGGCATCCACATCGGGTAGGAGGCGGGATTACTCCCGCCGTCCTCCCACACCACCGGGCGTA
>CAYWRA010000063.1:0-15654 GCA_964460305.1 uncultured bacterium | reverse complement strand
TTATCCTTCTCCTCTCCTCCTATTCAATGCGTTGCGTACATAGCAATTCCCTCTTTTTCACCACGAAGCGAGCGAAGACCGCTAAGAAAAATACGAAGAGGCAGGCGGCTCCGGTTTTTACAAAGAGTAAAAGAGAGAGGTAATTCAACTGAAAATATCGATTTACGCTGCTTAAGAAAAGATGCTGTGCTATCTTTTCTTATCAGAGCCAAATATCCAAAACGCGCAAAAGCTGGGCTAGCGGTTCGGCGTATCGGCCTCTCTGGATTCTTTATACGGAACATCGAAGGCTAAAAAATAGCGGAAAAATTAGTCATAACATCTTATCTACAAACTAGATATGGAGAACCGTCCCCTAGCTCAGGATGTGTTCGATAAGTATCTTGACGCCGATCGCGATCAAAACGAGGCCGCCGATCCTCTCAGCCCACTTTTCGCAAATCTTTCCTACAAGCGGCCCGATTTTCATCCCGACGCAGGTGAGCGCGAAGGACACGATACCGATTATAACTGCCGGATAGATAATCTCCACCCCGAGCAAACTGAGGCTTAAACCCACCCCCAGGGCATCGATGCTCGTCGCGAGGGAGAACATGACGAGCGACATGCCCTGAGTCGGGTCAGAACCGTCCCTCTCATCCTCGCGGCCGATCACTATGGACTCATAGACCATCTTGCCGCCGATGAACGCCAGCAACCCAAAGGCCACCCAATGGTCGAAGCCCTGTATGTATTCCAGCAGCCCGCGCCCGGCGAACCATCCCAGCACAGGCATGAGAAACTGGCACCCACCGAAGCTCGACGCAAGCCTGAATGTCTGCCCCCCCGACGGTTTCTTCAACGAGAGGGCTATCGCAAGGGAGACGGCGAAACAGTCCATCGCCAGGGCCACGGCCATGAAAAGCAGAACGACAAAGCTCATTTGATCCTTATCTTTAAACAACACCTGAATCCACGGATTTCACGCCTGCGTGCCGAAACGCACTTCGGCGTACAGGCACGGATTGACACGGATTGTACCGCCGTAGGAGTTTACCACTCGATAACAGGCGGGTAGGCAAAGCACAAATGACAAAACCCCATCGTGTTTTGGCATTTGGTATTTGTCATTTGTCATTGAACAAATCAGTACCCCTGGAATCGCTCGGTGATGATTTTCTCCCCAAACACCCCGAGTTCCTCGCCCAGTAATTTTTTCATCGATTCCACCATCGGCGGTGGCCCGCAAATGTAAAACCTCCTCAATGCATAATCGGGAACCTCGTTTTTTACGATCTGAGCGTTTATCAGGCCAACGGTGCACTTAAAACCAGGGGCGGGCTCGCAGAGCACATGGGCGACCCTCAAGCCGGGATACTCTTTCTGCATGAGGTCGAAGTCCTCTTTGAATACAATGTCCCTGATCGAGCGGTTCGCGTATACGAGTACAATATCAATATCCAGTTGAACGTCTAACGCATACTTGCACATGCTCCGTATCGGCGTAATCCCGATGCCGCCGGAGAGGAAGGCAATCCTGGATGATGCGTTCTCCAGTGTAAATATGCCGAATGGATATTTTATTTGCACTACATCCCCGGGCTTCATGGAATCAAGCGCCCTTGAAAAATCGCTCTGGGTAAGCTTCTTCGTGAACTCGATGTAATCCCTCTCGGTCGGAGAGCTCGATATCGAGAGATACCTCTTGCACTCCGCCTCCGTCTTGAGCGCGACGCAGAGGAACTGTCCCGCCTTATACTTCCTCCCGGGGTTTTCCACGCGGACGCTCTTCACATTATAGGCACGTCGGATTATCTCCTTGATCTTTACCTCATATGTGGCTGTCATTTTGCCTCCACAAACGATAGTGCTGATAACCTTACCCTGGATGAACATTAACACACATGTGCCACTTATTATATCATGCACCCACTTCGTAATAATATTTTGTAGAATAGGTTCATGTAATCTGGGGTAGCAATCACCCCCACCCACCCCTCTCCCTTCGGAGGGGGAGGGTTAGTGAGGGGGGGCTACCATACTAAGACTGATCCATTACGGTTTCATTCATTGTATATAACTGATGTATTCCACAGGAGGGGGCCCATGAAATACCTGATTTACTTTTCTCTCATAGCGTCTGCGATGCTCGCAATGAATCCCGGGACGTCGTACTGCGGGCCGATAGAGATACCCCAGTTCGTCGACCAGTTCAAGGCTGCGACCGATCTCCAGCGCCAGGAGATGCGGAAAAGCACCTTCAACAAAGAAGCCGTTGGCAGCGGGCTGGTGGCGAACGTGGACGACTACGATCTCTATGACGAGGCTAATGACATCAGGTGGAAATACTACCGGGTGACCACCAACGTCCAGAGCAGCGCCGATGGCACTCCATACCGGATCATCGTCCTGTACAAAGATAAAAACAAGGTGAAAGATATCAACCGCGGACAGAAGATGGAGACTTCAGGCAACGTCATGAAGATCGACGACGAGCACATGCAGATCTCCGTATGGCTACATGATGGGCCGATCACACCTGGTGAGGAGAGGGTGTTGAGATATTAATCCCCAAGTGGAAATCGAGTCGGCGAAGAATCAAAGTCGCCGATTCGCCGTTTCGGAATGAGTACGGCGTGCCCTTCCCCCCAAAAGGGGCCCCTTCAGGGCGCGGTTAAATTTACCTCTATTTCTTCCCCTCTGTTTCTTCACCAATCAGTTCAACTTTCTCCCCTGCCGCACAAGGCGGCAGGGGGAGATTTCCCCTAATCCGTGTCAATCCGTGCCTGCACGCCGAAGTGCCTGCCTGCGCGAAGCCGCTTCGGCATAGGCAGGCGTTTCGGTCGCCTACGCTCCGACGGGTGCACGCAGGCGTGAAATCCGTGGATCTCCGCGGTTCTCCTGCTCACCCGAGGCTCCGGCGGAAGCGCAGGGCGCTGAACGTAACGACGGCAATCCCCATGAGCAAAAGGGCGATTATCTGGGGATATAGGACATCGATGCCGATCCCTTTCAGGAAGATCCCTCGCAGGATGACGAGGTAATACCTCAAGGGATTCAGGTAAGTGATGTACTGGATGGAGACGGGCATGTTCTGGATCGGGTACATGAACCCCGACAGAAGGTTGGCGGGGAGAAAGAAGAGGAAGGTCGCCAACATCGCTTCCTGCTGCGTCGCGGAAAAAGTCGATATAAATAACCCCACGCCCAAGCTCGTCAAGAGATAGATCACCGTGCAGCCTAGAAGAAGCAACAGGCTACCCCGCATTGGGATGTGGAACCACCAACCGCCGAGGACCGTCACCATAATAACCTCAATAACCGCAATGATCCCGAACGGCATGAGCTTACCCAGGATCAGCTCAATGGGCCTGAGCGGGCTCACGATCAACTGCTCCATCGTGCCGATCTCCTTTTCTCGGACGATCGCCATCGAGCTTAATTGCAGAGACATCACGGTGATGATGAGCGCAATGACGCCGGGGATGTAATAATTTTTGGACATCAGATTCTCGTTGAACCATGAGCGATCCCGCATATCCACGCCCGGATAGAGATACCGCCCCTTCAAATAGATAGTCTCCCTATCTCGAAGCTGCTCGTTCGTATAGCTCTGAATGATCATGTTCGCATATGACAGTATGATGCTTGCGCTGTTTGAATCGGTGGCGTCGAGAATGAGCTGGACCTGGGCGCTCCTGTTCCCATCGAGATCCCGCCCGAATCCGCGATCAAGCCTGAGCACCGCGCTCACCCTCCCCTTGTTGATCAGGTTATTTTGCTCGGCGTCGGTATGGATATAGTAGTTGGCCGTAAAATACTTTGAGTAGAGAAACTTCCTGACCAGATCGCGGCTCTCGCGCGTATTGTCGAGATCGTAAATGGCGGTTGGGACGTTCTTGACATCGCGATTGGCCGCGTAACCGAACACAAGCGTCTGGATGACCGGCGAGATGAAGATCATCACCCGCATCCGCGGATCGCGAAAGGTCTGGAGAAACTCTTTTATAAGGATGCTTTTGATTCGCTCTAGCATGGCAACTACCGTTAACAGTTGAAAGTTTAAGGTTTAATACTGCCACACCCTGGATTCATATTGCATCACCCATGGATGCCAACACCTTAGTCTTTACACTTTCTACTTTCGGCTGTATTTACGCGATCTTCTTCTTGAACTTCCTCGCCGCCTGGACAATCATCAGCCCGCCGTACAGCGTCAGGAGCAATCCATGCGGCCACAGGTCCTTTATCCCGATCCCCTTGAGGTATATGCCCCTCAATATGGTGATGTAATAACGAGCCGGGACCAGGTACGTGATAGTCTGCACTGCATCGGGCATGTTCCATATCGGATACGCGAAGCCCGACAGCATCAACGTCGGCATGAAAGTCAGAAGTATGGCAAACTGACTCGCCAGGCGCTGGTTCTTGGCGACGACGGAGATCAATATCCCCGTCGCAAGCGCCCCAGCCATGAAAATACAGCTTAATACGATAAGGAGCACCACGCTCCCAGCGACCGGCACGTTGAATATAAACCGCGCCATGACGATCGACAGGATGAGATCGAAGAAACCTATGCCGAAATAGGGAATGAATTTCCCAATGATAAGCTCGCCAGGCCTAACCGGCGTCGAAATAAGCTGTTCCATGGTCCCGCGCTCCCACTCGCGAGCAACCGTCAGCGTGGTTAGCAGCGCGGCGATCGTCATCATGATAATGGCGACGAGACCTGGGACGATGTAGATCCTGCTTTCGAAATTAGGGTTGAACCATGGCCTGGGGCGGAAGGAGACCGGATCGGAATTCATGGCGCTCGCCGCGGCGCGCATTACGCGTTCCCGCAGGGCAGAATTGTATCGAGATACGACGCTGGAAATATACCCTCGGGCGATGGTCGCGGTATTCGAATCGCTTCCGTCGATGAGGAACTGCACCGGGGCTTCCCTGGACGACTCGATGTACCTCGAAAAATCCTTGGGCAGTATCATGCCGATCATGGCGTCGCCAGCGTCGATCCGGCGCAGGATGTCGGCATAGTTGTTCGTATACCCGATGATCTGGAAGTAGCGCGAATTGCGGAAATTGAGGATGAAATCCTTTGCCACCTGGGAGTTGTCGCGGTCCCATATGATAGTCGGCACGTTGTCGACGTCGAGGGTCAAGGCATAGCCGAAGAGGATCAGGAGAAGCACCGGGACGGCGAGGCCCAGGGCGAGGCTGCGGGGATCGCGCCTGATCTGGACGAACTCCTTCCGCGCAATGGCGCTCACTCTCTTCCAATTCATAACCTGCCTCTCTACAGTTTTTGCACCTGATTACCATGATATTAGCCGTAAGTATAACTTATGGCTTGTTATTCAGGCTAATCAGGCAAATCCGGCGCTAAAGGACATCCCCTCTCACTTCCTGACTTTCTCTCCTGCCGCACAAGGCGGCAGGGGGAGCCAATCCCGCTTTTGCTCCTCTTTCTCTCTTTTACTCTTTGTGAAAAATCGTTCGCCTGCCTGTCCATCCCCCGGAGGGGCTGAGGCGTGGTTGAAAACCCTTTTATGTTTTTTCTCAGTGTGCTCAGTGTCTTCTCTGTGGTCTCTGTGGTTTCCTCCCTCGAAGAGGCCCCGTTGGGATGCGGCGAAATTCCCTCTGTTTCTCTCCCTCTGTTCCTTCAAATCCGCTCCATCTGCAATATCCCAACCAAGAAGTTCAACTTTCTCTCCTGCCGCACAAGGCGGCAGGGGGAGATAAATCCGCGTTTATCCGCGGCTAAACTCCCCATCTCACTTCTTGACGACGCGGTCGTCGCTCTTTGCCTCATCGTACGTTTCTATCAGCGACACAAAAACGTCCTCCAGGGACGGCATGATCTTACGCACCGTGAAGCCCGTCGAACCAACCGACGAGAAAAGGGCCTCGATGCGCGGGACGACCGACGACGCCTGCCCCACCACGGCATGAATGCCCGCGCCGAAGAGGGCGACCTCCTGGACGCCGGAAAGCGACTTTATCCTATCCACCCATGACTCCGCCGACGGCCCCTGTATTTCAACGACGTCGTTCTTCATGCACTTCGTCTTCATCTCCTCCGGCGTCCCCATCGCGATGATGCTTCCCCGGTAGATGAGCGCCATACGCCCGCAGTTTTCCGCTTCGTCCATGTAATGCGTCGTTACGAACACCGTGACCCCCTTCCGCGCCATGGCCTTTATCGTCTCCCAGAAGCTATTCCGCGTAATCGGATCGACGCCGGAGGTGGGCTCGTCCAAAAAGACGATGCTCGGCCGGTGCATGATCGCGCACCCAAGGGCGAGCCGCTGCTTCCAGCCGCCGGAGAGCTCCCCCGTAAGACTATTCCTGAACCCCTCGATGCCGGCGGACTTGACGATCTCATCGCGCCGCGCCGCTCTTTCCTCTCGGGGGATATTGTAGATGCCGCTGTAGAAATCGATGTTCTCATCGACGGTAAGGTCGTCATAGAGCGAGAATTTCTGCGACATGTAACCGATATGCTGCTTGATTTGCCGTTGCTCTTTGATGATGTCGAATCCCCCCACCGTCCCGGAGCCAGAGGTCGGCGAGAGGATACCGCAGAGCATACGGATGGTGGTGGACTTGCCTGCGCCGTTCGGGCCGAGGAAGCCGAAGATCTCGCCGCTCGTCACCTGGAAGTCGATCTTATTGACCGCGATGAAGTCGCCGAACTTCTTTTCGAGGCCATGGACTTCTACCGCTGTTCCGTCATTTGTCATTTGCTATTTCCCGATTTGCCATTTGGGATTTGGAGTTTGGGATTTGGGATTTAACCTCATACTCATCAATAATCTTCACAAACGCCTCTTCCAACGTCTTCGCGTTCCATTCGGCCTTGATGGCATCGGGGACGTTGCATCTAAGGAGCCTCCCCTTGTGGATCAGCCCCACCCTCTTGCAGCGCTCCGCCTCGTCGAGATAGGACGTGGAATAAAGGATGCTCACGCGCTCTTTAAGCAGACCGTAGAGGATCTGCCAAAAATCCCTCCTCGACACCGGATCGACGCCGTTGGTCGGCTCGTCAAGGAACAGCACCTTCGGGGTGTGGATGAGGGCGCAGGCAAGCCCCAGCTTCTGCTTCATGCCTCCGGAAAGATTGCCGGCGAGGCGCTTTTTGAACGGCGCAAGGCCGCTGAAGCCGAGGAGCTCTTCGATCTTCTTCCCGCGGTCACCAGTGCCCACACCGTAGAGATCGGCATAAAAATTGATGTTCTCGATGACGGTTAAATCCTCGTAGAGGCCGAACCGCTGCGACATGTATGCTATATCGTCCTTGAGGGCCTCGGCGTCCCGCATTATATGCTTGCCCGATACCCATCCCTCGCCGGAGGTGGGATCGAGGATCCCGGTCAGGAGCCGCATGGTCGTGGTCTTCCCGGCTCCGTCGGGGCCGACGAGGCCGAAGATCTCCCCCTCTTCAACGGAAAAGGTGAGATCGTTGACGGCGCGATTGTCGCCGAAATCCCTGGTGAGATGCGATGTGGTGATGGCGGACATGTGAGGAAAATCCCGGATCCCGAATCCCAAATGACAAATGACAAAGCACGATGAGGTTTTGCCATTTATTTGTCATTTGGTATTTGTCATTTAACCTCAATATATGCATCCGCGGGCATACCCGGCTTTAAGTCGAGGCTCGAATTATCCGCCCGCACCTTGATCCTGTAGACGAGCTTCACCCTCTCTTCCGTCGTTTGGATGTATTTCGGCGTAAACTCCGCCTCCTGTGAGATGTAGGAGACCCACCCCGGGTATTGCTTACCACGGAACGTATCCGTCAGGACGTAGGCTTTCTGGTTCAGCTTCACCCTCGCCAAATCGGTCTCGTTGATGTAGGCGGTAACCCAGATATCGTTCAGGTCGATCGAGGTGAAGACTGGGGCGCCCTCCTTTATCACCTCTCCCGGCAATGCGCTCTTTACGAGAATAAAACCGTTCAAGGGCGACGCGAGGTCGGCGTAGCCGAGCCGCGTCTCGGCGAGCGCCAACTGTGCCCTCAGCTCTTCGACGTTCGCCTTTGACGAATCGGCCTGTGTCTTCGCATCGTCCCTCTTCTGCGCGGAAACTGCACCCGCCTTGTAGAGGTTCTCAAACCGCACGTAATCGAGTGCGGCTAGCTCATACCGGTATTTCTCCGCCGCAAGGGAGGCCGCCGCCTCGTCTCTGATCTTCGTAAGTTCGTCCGTGTCGAGGCGCGCAACGATGTCCCCCGTCCTCACCACCTGCCCCTCGTCGGTCAGGAGCTCGGTGATCTGCCCCCCGACCCTGAACGATATGCGGACGTTGTCGCCCTCGATGGTGCCCGAAACCTTGACTACCCTGGCGCGCAGCCTCTCCTGATACCATGAAAACATGAGCACCAGCGCCACCAGGAGCACGGCACCAGCGCTGACAGAGACGAGCCTGATTTTCTTCTCCATCAGCCAGTTCTTGAAACGAGAGAATACAACCCTCGGTTTTTGCATTGGATTATTCCTCCGTGATCACGCTCTTTCCCATCGACTTGTAGAGGTAGGCCTTCGCCATGATATAGTCGTAAATGCCCGAGACGAGATTCCTCTCGACCTGGCTTAAAGCCACCATGGAATCCAGAACGTCCAGGTTCGTCCCCACCCCATTGTCATAGCGGACCTCGGAAATTCTCAGCGCTTCCTCGGCCTGGACTACGCTGTCCCTCTGCGACAGGATGATCGCCTCCGCCTGCCGCAAATCTAAGCATGCCCGCCTGACGTCCACGGCGGTCTGATCAGCCGTATTCTCCTTCTCAAGGCCCGCCTGGGCGTATCTCGCCTTTGCCTCGTCCACCTTAGCCTTCGTCGAAAAACCATCGAACACCGGAATGCTCACCGTCACGCCGGTGAACCAGTTGTTGTGCCTCGAGTTGAACATGTCCCCCACTCTGTCTCCGCGGTAATAAAGGTCCAGATCGCCGGTCACCTGGGGCAACCTGCCGGCCCTTGCCATATCAATGACCCACTTCTGCATGTCGACGCCGAGGGATCTGAGGATCATCTCCGGCCTGTCCACGTATGCCTCTTTGAGGAAGCCGTCCTCCCTGATGGCGATCGGCGAATACACGAGATGGCCGAGTAATCGCACCGGACCGTATACGGGCAGGCTGAGCAATTTATTCAGCTCGGCCATGACGAGCTCGATGGATTTTTGGGCCTTCACAAGCTCGGGAATCTGCAAGGAGACGTTGACCGCCGATTGGAGGAGGTCAAACCGGGACGCGGTGCCCTGGTCGAACTTGTCTTTGACGTCCTCATAGTGCGCCTCCGCCTGATCGACGAGGTCCTGCGCGATGCGCTCCGTATCGTAGGCGAGGAGGAGACCGTAATAGAGTCTCTTCGCCTCAAACTCCACATCGAGCTTCCTCGCCCGGAGCGTCTCCTCCTGGATCTTCAGGTTGACTTTGGATTGTTGCAGGTTTGCGATATCGGCGCCGCCGTTAAACGCAACCTCATTCGCGGAAAGCGAGAACAGATGGTCGTTCTTGTACCCCGTGAAGACGCCGAGGTCCTTGTCGCTCGATTGCAACAAGTCGGAAGGGATGCCCAGGACGGCGCCATTGTACGTATAGCTCCCGTTCGCGTCCAGCTTCGGCAGGAAGTTGCTCACCGCCCCCAGGATTTTCGCCCGCGCCGCCCGTATTTCCTTCTCCTGGATCTGGATCTGCTTATTCCCCGCATAGGCGGTGGATATGGCGTCGCTGATGGACAATGCGCGTGGTTCGGCCGCGCTCCCGCCGTCGCAATATCCGCCATGACTCGTGAGCAGGATAAGCAAAGTCATCAGCGCGATCTTTGTCATTTGGTATTTGTCATTCATGAATAATCCAGGTCGCCTCTCCACCCGAGGGAGAAGCTGTAATTGTACAAAATCCACCGCGCCTTCTCAATCGCTGCTTCCTACTGCCATCAGGGATGCCTAAGTTTCGAGATGCGGAACAGATAGTTTTCCACTGATCTTCACGGATGATTGACCGATATACACGGATTATAACCGCAGCGTAAAGTTGAAAGCAAAAAGTTCGAAGCGCAGCTACATCTCTGGGCTTTCGGCTTTAAATCTTAGGCCGCTTTTACAATCCGTGAGTATCCGTAATAATCAGTGCACATCCCCCGAAGGGGCCCCTGCTATGTAACTTTGGGGTGTGGTAAAACCTTTTAACCCCTATCATCCCAGGCGTCGGTGATTCCGATGTAGTGCCTCGCCCGCTTTTGATATCATTGGCGGGCGCAGGCAATTGACATTCCCAAAATTAAAAATGAGCGATCATAATCCGGATAGGCTCGAGCGCGTACGTTCTCTCGTAGGGCTGCTGGTCGGCCCCATCGTCTTCCTTGCCATCCTGCTCTACCCGGTTGGGAACATCAGCGGCGCCGCGCACAAGCTGCTCGCAGTGCTCTCGCTAGTGGTGATCTTCTGGATCACCGAACCGATCCCAATCCCAGCCACCGCTCTCCTGGGGAGCATCCTGGCGGTGCTATTCGGCGTTGCGCCCGTCCAAGAGGTGTTCGCCCCCTACGGAGACCCGATCATCTTCCTTTTTATGGGAAGCTTTATAGTAGCGAGATCGATGACCATCCACAATCTGGACAGGAGATTCGCCGGGATGATCTTGAGGAGGGAAAGGCTGGCCGGCTCCCCGGCGGGGATAATTTTCGCGATAGGGATCATCGCAACGGTCCTCTCGATGTGGATGAGCAATACGGCGGTGGCGGCGATGATGATGCCGATAGCGATGTGCGTCCTCCAGCCGTTCACGGTAAACGATCCGAAAAGCCGGATCGTCGGCGACGGCGCGCTCGTAGTGGCGTATGCCGCCTCGATAGGGGGCATCGCGACGCCGGTAGGGACGCCGCCAAATCTAATCACCCTGGCCCTGCTCAGAAAAACGCTGGACGTAAACATCTCCTTCTTTCAATGGATGTTAATCGGCGTCCCGATATCGCTCTTGATGTTTCTGGCGCTTTTTCTGATGGTACGGGGAAAGAATGGGGGCGCAGCGACGCCCCACAGCAGCAGCATCGCCGAATGCATAGGAATTTCAGCCTCCCGGCTTTCCAGGGGCGAGAGGAATACGCTAGTCGCGTTCGGGACAATGGTGTCTCTCTGGGTGATCCCTGGTTTCATCGGGATATTCTGGGGAACAAACTCCCATATATACAGATTATATAACGAACGGATACCGGAATCGGCGGCAGCGATACTCGCCGCGGTGCTCCTGTTCCTCCTCCCCGTCAATTTCAAGGAGCGGGAATTCACCATATCATGGAAAGAGGCGGTCAAGATAAGCTGGGGGACGATCCTCCTCTTCGGCGGAGGCCTTTCGCTCGGAACACTCATGTTCAAAACGGGGCTCGGCGACGCACTGGGCGGGGTCATCCTCCAGGCGACCGGCCAGGTCAGCTTGATGACGCTCACCGCAGTATCTTTAGCTGCCGCGGTCGTGCTGACCGAATTCACGAGCAATACCGCCGCCGCAAACATAATCGTTCCCGTTGCGATATCGCTGGCAAAAGCCCTCAACCTCCCGCCGATTCCACCCGTGCTAGGCGCATGCTTCGGTTCGAGCCTTGCCTTCATGCTGCCCATCTCTACGCCGCCGAACGCCATCGCCTACGCAACCGGGCGGGTGCCCATGACCCGCATGATCCTGGCCGGAATAAAGCTCGACATCGTAGCGGCGGCAATAGTACTGCTGGTCCTCAAACTGTACTGCGCCCTCATGTGAACAAAGATCGGACTTTTCATGTGCGCAAAGACACGTACCGCAAGCCGCGTCGCACCATCGCTTATCCATAAGGCGACCCTGCTGTTCGGCAGCATTCTCTTCACTCTCATATTCCTGGAATTGACGATACGGTTCCTCGGCCTTTATCCGCATCGCCCCTCACAGGATGAAACACTCTTTGAATACAACGAAATCTACGGCTGGCAATTCATTCCCGGCAAGAGCGCGATGGAGGTAGCGCCGGGTGAATTCGAGGGGTGGGTTACGATCAATTCGACCGGGATGAGGGACGAGGAATACAGCGTCAAAAAACCCGATGGTAAAAAACGAATCGCCGTACTGGGCGATTCCTTCGTAGCCAACCTGGACGTGGAGAACGCGGACGTCTTCACCGAACGCATGAAGAAACTGCTGCCCAGCGATTGGCAGGTGCTGAACTTCGGAGTCAACGGGTTTGGCCCCACCCAGGAGCTGCTCATGCTCAGGAACAAGGTCATCCACTACGAACCGGACATGGTCATCATGCTTATCTATAGCAGGAACGATTTCGACGACATCGCCGGCACCATGGACTGGATCAAAGGATACAAAAGGCCCAAGGCGATTCTCGGCGGCGACGGCAAAGTGGTGATCGACCCCGTCCTTGCACAGCCCCCTCCTCCACCTGAAAGCGCCGACCGTTGGCGTCCATCAGGCGGCAAAGAGCCGCTCTCCTTCAAAAAAATACATCTCAGATCGCTGCTATATAACTACGTCAGGGATCGGCTTTTTTACAGGTACAACGTCTTTTTGATGCCCGAGATCAGGCTGTGCAAGAAAACGCCATCCCGAGAGACCGAGGTTTCTTATATCCTTATGAAGGGGATATTGGAAGCAGTCCGTAACTTTACCCGCGAAAACGGGGTCGGACTGATCGTCGTCACCGCCCCGACACTCGTGCAGGTTCATGACGATGTCTATTGGGCCAAAATGAAAAGGAAATACGGCCTCGATGATGAACGGTATGACCTCTTTGCTCCCAACAAGTTCATAAAGCAATCATGTCGGGATCTGGGCATACGCAATCTCGATCTCACGCCGGGGTTGAGGCAATATGCATCGGGAGGCGAAATACTCTACTATCCGCACAACCAGCATTGGAACAAGCGGGGGAATCAACTGGTGGCCGAGATCATCAGTGATTATTTGAGGGAAAACGGGCTGGTACCCTCCAGAATAAATGACAAATACCAAAGCACAAATGACAAATGAATGACAAGTGGCCAAAACGGGATTAATGACAAAACATCATAGGTTTTGACATTTGTCATTTGGCATTTGTCATTGCCCTCTTACCGTATCATCGCACGCTCGCCGCGGCCCGAATAGTTGATGAACACCGTCTTCGTCTGCGTGAAGAAATTGAGCCCATCCTCGGCCATCTCCCGATCGCCGTATCCCGTAGCCTTGCAACCGCCGAAGGGGAGCTGCGCCTCCCCGCCGACTGTCGGCTCATTGATGTGCACCATTCGTATCTCCGACTGCTCGATGAAGCGCATGATGGCCTTTACGTCGCGCGTAAAGATCGAGCCCGTGAAACCGTACTGCACGGAATTCAAAAGCTCGACCGCATCGGCAAAACGCTCGAATTCCGTCACGGAGAGCACGGGTCCGAAAATCTCCTCCTGGAAAATCCGCATTTCCGGCGTGACCCCGTCAAATATGGTCGGCTCGATAAAATAGCCCTTCCCCCCGGTTTTTGAACCACCCAGTACGAGCTTCGCGCCGTCTTTAAGCCCCGCTTCGATATAGGCAATGACGCTCTCGAACTGCTTCCCATCAACGACCGGCCCCATGGTCGCCTTTGAATCCATCCCGTTTCCGGAGACGTACTCCCGCGCTTTCGCGATGAGCCTTTTCACGAATTCGGCCTTGACGTTCTTGTGGACGAGGGCCCTGCTGGTGGCCGTGCAGCGCTGGCCCGTCGAGCCGAACGCACCGTCCGCCGTGGCCGTAACCGCCGCGTCGATGTCCCCATCCTCCATGAGGATCAGGGCGTTCTTTCCTCCCATCTCGCAGGTCACCTTCTTGTGCGTCCTGGCCGCTTCCACGATAACCCTCTTCCCCACCTCGTTCGAACCCGTGAACGAAACCGCCTTGATATCGGGATGATGAACGATCGCTTCACCGACCGTCGAACCCGGGCCGACCACCATGTTAAGAACCCCCGGAGGGAGCCCTGCCTCTTCAAACATCTCCACCAATATCTGCGCCGTGCCGGGGGTGAGCTCGGCCGGCTTGAATACCACCGTATTGCCCGCCACGAGGGCCGGGGCTATCTTCCAGCATGGGATCGCCCAGGGGAAATTCCATGGAGTGATGAGCCCGACAACTCCCAAGGGCCGACGGATCGTGTAGGTAAAACAATCGGCAATCTCCGACGGAGCGGTCTGGCCCGTAATCCTGAATCCCGCCCCGCCGTAATATTCGAGCAGACTGATCCCCTTCTTCACCTCCCCAATCGCCTCTTTCAGGAGCTTGCCTTCTTCGCGCGTCATCACTCGCGCGATCTCCTCCGCGCGCGTCCTCGCGAGGCCGGAGACCCTGGAGACAAAGCGCCCCCTCTCCGGCGCTGGCACTTCGCTCCAGCTTTTAAACGCATTCCCGGCGGCTTCGATCGCCGTGATAGCCTCTTTCTCTCCCGCCGACTGGAATTCCCACACCACCTCGTCCGTATTCGCTGGGTTCACGTCCCGGACGGTTCGGGTCGATTCGGGACAAATCCACTTTCCGTTTATGTAGCTCTTGATTTTCATGTCATGTCCTTTCTTCCTTAGCCGATCCACAACCCTTCAATCCGGATCGACAGCCCCTTGGGGGTCTTATTGATGAAGTTGATCAAGCCGCTGTGCCTCCACTGGAGCATACACCGCCGCGGCAGGAAAAAATAGCGCATGCCTATCTTGAGCTCCGTGTTGGCGGTGCTGACGAGGCCCTCGTATGCCTCGGCGGAATAATAGCCTATATCTTTATGCGCGCCGCGCCGGGGGCCCAGCGGCCCCGTGACGCACCAGACCATTACGCCGTTCTTGTAATCCACGTCCATGACGATGCCGCAATGCGTGATGGGGCAGCCGCATGATATGCCCAAGGGTCTCCCGATCAGGATGTCCCCTTTGGCTATTTCCATCTCTTTCGTAATCGAGGGATTGTGAGGGATGATCGTCTCTCGCGGGCCCGGTTCGCCGGGAAACGTATCGAGGATGAAATCATAGTCCCGGCCGAGAGAATCCTTCCACTCCTGCTGTCCCTTCCCCGGGGCGAACGTACAGGTCGCGCACCCATGCTCGCTCGAAGCAGCCACCGGCTTTGTTGCAGCGACCTTGTCCCGGCTTAAGTGAATGCACTTCTTTATCTCCTCCGGCTGGGACACTAGAATTCTGGCGAAATCGCCGCAGGTCTTAAATCCGCAAAGGCCGCAGTCCAGACCGGGGAGCGACGTGGCAATACCCTTTTCTTTACTCATCGCTTCAATCTCCTTTGTTTTCACAAAGAGTAAAAGAGTTGCACCTGATCTACCCGATTACTCTGGGCGCAATTTTTTCACAAAGAATAAGCGAGGGGAAGAGGAACGAAAAGACAAACGTAAGCCCCCCACAACCATCCTCTCATTCTCTTTTACTCTTTGTAAAACAACTGAATTGCTCTCTCCGTTGTGAGGTGGTCATGAGCGCCGCCGTCATTCACCCTGATAAAAAATCTCCCCCTCGAGCGGCCTCACAACGCCGAAGTGCTGCTTCCACCCGATCTCCTTTTTGCCCACGCAGATCGTGCACGTCCCGATGGGAGGATTGCCGCGGAGGAAAAGTGGGAACTGGATGGGGCTGGCGTCTTCGATCTGCTTCACTAGGGGATCGATCCCTATGCCA
>CAYWRA010000062.1:0-15884 GCA_964460305.1 uncultured bacterium | reverse complement strand
CCGACGGTAACCCCGACTGGAACGCCGCCGGCCGCGGCAACTCCCACGGTTGTGGGAAGGGGTGAGGCGGCGCCTCAAGCCGCCGGGACGACTCCTTCCGGGGGAGCAACGCCGACGGAAACCCCGACTGGAACGCCGCCGGCCGCGGCTACTCCCACGGTTGCTGGAAAGGGCGGGCCGACGCCCGGAAAATCCGCCGAGGGACAGGGCGCCGCCGATAAATCGCCGTCGGCTCCGGGACGGGTTACTTTTGACTTCAAGGATGCCGATATCGTCAATATTCTCAGGATATTTTCCACGCGCTACGGCATAAACATCGTCGCCGGTCCGGAGATCCAGGGGAAGGTAACGATAAGGCTGGTGGACGTTCCATGGGAGACCGCCCTGAAATTGATCCTTGAATCAAACAATTATTCGTACATCAAGCAGCACAACGTGGTGCGGGTGATTTCCCGCGAGCAACTCGATAAGGAGCCGTTGGAGACGCAGGTCTTCCCTTTAAGCTACGCGCGGGCGACCGAGGTGGTTAATTCCATCACCCATCTGCTCACGCCCACCCGCGGCCAGATCAAGCCGGACGACCGGAGCAACACGCTTGTCGTGACCGATACGCCGGGGAAGCTCGCGCAGATCGAGGCCATCGTCAACCGCCTCGACCGGCGTACGCCCCAGGTTCTCATCGAGTCTCGAATCCTTGAGCTCAAGGATGATTTTGACGAGAACATAGGAATCAACTGGGTGTCTCTCAAGGGGTGGGATGTGACGGTCGGCCCTCCCGAGGGAGAGGGTTTATTTTCGTACAAGCGCGAGGCGATATCGGCGAACGAGGATAGCCACGCCGATGTGTTTAGTGACGTCACGACGACGGCAAACACCGGTAGTACCACCAATGGAAAGAGTAATACCACTACGACGACGATTTCTACCTCCGGTGGAACCAGCGGTACGGACATCACCAATGCCAGCTCCTCTTCCACTTCGAACCAGAACACTACTGAGCGGGTTGGGCAATCGGGAAGGACGGGGATCAAAAACCTGGGCGATCTTGGCTCGCAAGATACGGCCATTGACCAGAAAGGCGCCCGCACGACGACGACGACGCTCACCCAGGCGGTGCTTACGCCCGACAACTTCCAGCTCACCCTGAGTTTTCTTCAGGAGCAGACCGATTCGAACTTGATCTCTCATCCCAAGCTGGTGACCGCCGACAACAAGGAGTCTACCATCAAGGTGACGGAACAGTGGCCGATACCTAAATTCACGCTCAATAGCCAGACGGGCAGTTACGACATCACGGACTTCCAGTACAAAGACATCGGCATCATCCTCAAGGTAAAACCCCACGTGAATGAGGACGATTTTATCAACATGTCGGTCACTCCGGAGGTGAGCGACATCTCCGACACGACGACGTTCGGAGGCGCCATAGGCGCAACGCTGCCGATCATCCAGACGCGCACCGCGACCACCGATGTCCTTATAAAGAACGGACAGACGCTAGCCATAGGCGGCTTGATGACCGAGTCCGAATCCGATGCGGTGAACAAGGTCCCCCTGCTCGGCGATATCCCGCTCATGGGGCCGTACATATTTACCAATTCCTCTAAAACAATCGTCAACCGCAACCTCCTCATCTTTATCACGGCCAATGTCGTCAGCGAAGAGAACAAGGATAACCTCTGGATCGGGCAGAGAGAGGATCAGGCCAGGCGCCTCAACTTGCCGCAGACGAAATGGTGGGAGCCGAAGAAGCTCCGCCACGGACTCGGCTCCCAGCCGGGATATTAACGACGGAGGAAAGTTAAAGGTGTAAGGCATACTGCATATCTTTACGCCTTCTGCTTCGCGCCGTAGTTATCTTGACAGTGTTTAAATTTTGTGGTATATTACCAATAGCTTCCATGAGGTGTTTGCCGATGATGCGATTGTGGTATTTCGTTTTGGCATTTTTTTTGTTACTCGCCATTCCGATATCATTGACGGCCCAGACGGTAATACCCGGCCAGACGCTCTACGGGACCGTCAACTGGACTTCCGCCATGAACCCCATCCTGGTCACGGGGGACATCACAATTGATGACGGCGCAACGCTCAATATAGGGCCCGGCTGCGATATCAGGTTCCAGGAGAATAGCGACGATACTCACTGGGGATGGGACGTCGATCGCAGCGAGATTATCGTCTATGGTACCCTAAATATAAACGGCGCCGCTTCGGAACTTGTAGTGCTCACGAGCACGGGGACCGCCGATGAAGGATGGTTCGGCATCATCTTTTCGGGCGATTCCGCATCGGGAACGATCCAATACGCCAATATAGACCATAGCGTTTTCGGGATTAATTTCACCGCGCTCGACACCACGCTTGCAACCACCGCAACCAACTGTTTGATCCACGATGTTGGCACGGGTATGTATTTCGATAACTCATCATCTCCCGCCATCACGGTTTGCGCCATCATCAACGCCGAAACCGCCTTTGGTTGCTGGGGTTGGGGCACGGCGCCGGCGATCACCAATTGCAACACGTTCGGTCTCACGGGTGACGCAATGGCGGTTTATGCTACGGAGGGTACGCAGCCCGTATTTACCGGTTGCGCCTTCTCTTCCGGCTCGGTGGAGATGGATTGGGAATCCAGCGCCACTCTTACCGATACGACCGTCGCTGAGACCGTCAACGGTATCATAGGGCATGAATTCAGGCAATTTGCGGGATTTAAATACCCCTCCGATTGCAGTCTTACGATTAGTAACTGCAATATAATAGGAAACGGCAGTGAAGGGAATGGGATCGAATGGGATGACAACCTCAACATGCTCACGGTCGAGTATTCCAGGATCGGCGGGTTCCTGAGGAATGTTTTTCCTCGATGGGGGAGTGTCGACGCCGATGCCGACATTATGCACATGATCGGGCAGAGATTTACAAGCCCTTACTACGGGACATGCACTGGGGGGAGCGACGTTTTCCTGATCGATTCTGGTGTGAACTTTTATTCGATAGGCGCGCGCATCGGGATGACGGTATATAACGATACCAACGGGGGCTTCGGCACCGTGGTGGACATTGTCTCCATCCCTTCATCGCCCATTACTTTAAATACCCTTCAAACCAGCGGGATGAGCACGGGGACTAACGATGCCGGCGATATATATCATTTCATGCCCCTTGCCGACTACAATAACATCGATATGGGGGACCTGGGGGCGCCCAATCCTTACCGAAACTGGCCGCCGGGGCATGTGCCGAGCGTCGGTCAAAACGAATTCTATGGTGCACAGGCCCCCGCAGAACCCCCTGTTGTCAATTTCGAGTTGGAAGCAAGCAGCCAGGAACCGCCCAGCCTATATCAGCTTGAGGTCTGGGCTGAGGGGTGCTGGTGGGGTACTGATAATGACGATGTGATCAATAGATATATACTGGATTATTATGAGAATGAAAATCTTGGGATGGTTCACTACGTTCCACATCGAACACCCGATGAGAAAAGAACCTATTCCGTATCCGGCGCGATCGAGGACTCCCTCGGCGATCCGGCCGAAGGGGTGCGAGTTTCCGTTGATATAAGCGCCCAATTCCCCGGCCATACAGTCCTCGCCGCTACGACTAACGCTTCGGGATATTACACCATCTATGGCCTCCTCCCGAGTGCGACCGCCTATTCCGTAGTGCCGCAGAAACTCGGCTACACGTTCACCCCGTCATCGATAACGGTGATCATCGACCCCGCGAATCCATCCGATATCACGGGCCAGGATTTCGCCGCCGTGCTTCCCTGCCCCTCCATTACAGGCGCGGGCAGGGCTGATGGCCAGGACGGCGGCGACTACGGCCTGCCGGGTAGAACGAATTGGGGGATCAAGGGCCAAACCACCGCGATCGTCGTCACGGGGATTAATTTCAGGGAAGCGCCTACGCTATTTCTTAGAGGGCCTCTCCCTTTGAGCACCGATATTGCATGTTCGGATGTGGCATTTGTTTCCTCGACAAAGCTCACCGCTGTGGTTTCCGCGGGGATGAACGTCGGCGATTATGCGGTGAAGGTAGTCAATCCCGACAGTCAGGCGTATGTGTGGGGCGACGCGGTGACTCCCGGATTTACCATTGTTCCACCTCCGTCACCTCAGGTGTCTACCATCAGCCCCAATCCCATAAACAACGGCTATTCCGGGATACTTGCGATCACCGGCACGAATTTCATCACCGGTTGTAGCGTTAGTATAGGTGGATGTGTATGGTCTTCTCTCACGCCGGAGGATAACGGTACGAGCTTGGTTTTTTCATATCAGCCAGGGGCGATTAGTGTGGGTACGTGGCCCGTCATTGTGGCGAATCCCGACAGCCAGGTGTCGAATAATAACGTAACGTTGAGCGTCATAGGCGCGGTACCCACGCCGACGCCGACCATGACGCTGACCTCTACGCCTACGCAGACATCTACATCGACCCCGATCACGCCGACGCCCACCCCCCTCCCGAGATACCCGCGGATCCAGCCGCTAACGAATGCAACGAGTTACGTGAGTGGTGATTCGCTCTCGCTGAGAGTGGAGATGTGGCCGAATAGCAACGTACTCAAGAATCGCGGCGATCTCTACATCGCCGTCCGCACGCCGGGCGGCGGTCTGCTGTTCCTATCGAGAGGCCGATGGCAGAGATCGCCGGTAGCCGTCTACAAAGACCTTGTGATAGGTGTGCATTCCGTGGTCCCCCTTGGCACCTTCGAGATCGGCGAATCATACCCCAGGGGTGCCTATACACTCTACGGTGTGTTGACGATATCGGGGGGGTCGGCGTTTAATCCGGCACAGTGGAGATCTGGGCTGGGTGCGACGTCGTTCACGGTCCGCACATGGTTTTAGAGAAGTGTTGCTCCCCTTGGCTGCATTCCCATCCTTCGGCCTGTAAAGTTGCGGTGTTTCCTCATCTACATTTTTTCTCCGTCTCACTATTCGCCGTCTCGCCCTTTCGCACATGTCCCTTTCTCCGTTGTCTTGTCGATGCCGCTGTGCTATAAGAGTGGGGCTCGCGATGGCGATAAAGGGGTTTATTCTGAATTATTCACAATATTGTGAATAATCCAGAATAAAGGGTTATTAGGGCGAGCGGCATGCAAAACCGAACGGTCGGCTTGAGATTTTTTCGAATGTGTGGAATGGCGCCTGGAGCGCGGAGATGCTGTCTTTCATTGCGTATAGTCTGGCGAAGTTGAGTATCGAGGTTATGCCTCGCCCCATCAGCATATGGGTCGGAAGGCGGATCGCCGATCTCTGTTTTGCGTTTGACCATAGTGCCAGGAGGGCGGTGATCAGTAATCTCATGCATGTCTGTTCCTCCACCGGCCGCGACACGGTGACGCGGGAGGGCCGGAGGGCGGTAAGGCGGCTTGCCAGGGAGACGTTCGAGAATTTCGCGGTGCACATCGTGGATTTCCTGCGTATCAGCCGTATGCGCGCGGACATCGAAACCGGTTTGTTGAAATTCAGTCATTTTGAGCGTTTCCGGAATACATTCTTACTGGGAAGGGGGTTGATCTCCGTCACGGCTCATATCGGAAACTGGGAGATGGGCGCGGCGGCTACGTCGAGCATGGGATTTCCACTCCACGCCGTTGCGCTCAAGATGAAAAACAAGAGGGTCGACGAGTTTTTCTCCAAGTTGAGAATGTCAGGAGGGATTCAGCCGGTGCCCCTCGGGCATGCGGCATGGGATTGTTTCAGGGCGCTCAAGAGGAAAGAGATGGTCGCATTCGTCGCGGACAGGGACGTGGATGGGAGCGGTTATCGCATCCGATTTTTTGGCAAGGAAGTGAGCATCCCCCGGGGGCCCGCGGAAATGGCGGCGAAGAGCGGCGCCCCCGTGGTGCCTGCGTTCTGCATTCAGGAGACGGAGGGACGGTTCCGTCTCGTCGTGGAAGAGGCTATTGATTTGGACAATGATATACCACTGGAGCAAAAAGTGGATCTGATCAATCAAAGGGTGGTCAATCTGATCGAGAAATACATCTCGCGCTATCCGTCGCAGTGGTTCGCATTCTATAGGGTATGGAACGAGGTATGATGAAGCCGTGCGCGCTGATCGCCGCATTTAACGAGGAGGAGCGAATAGGGGAGGTCGTTGTCGGCGTTTTGAAGCATGTGCCGAAGGTGATCGTCGTGGACGATGGCTCGACCGACGGGACGGCGCGCATCGCACGTGAGGCTGGCGCCGAGATATTGACGCATGGCCGGAATCTCGGCAAGGGCGCTTCGCTCAGGGACGGCCTGGAAAAGGCCTTTTCCGATGGGTTCGATCCCGCGATCGTGCTCGACGGAGACGGACAGCACGATTGGGATGAAATCCCGCTCTTCTTGGATGCCGACCGCGAGGGGCGATTGGACGTCATCGTCGGCAATCGGATGGGCCGGCCGGAGGGGATGCCGCTGGTTCGCCGGCTGACCAACAGGGTGACCTCATTCTTCGCCTCCCGGCTTGCCGGGCAGAAGATACCGGACAGCCAGTGCGGCTTCAGGCTCATCCACGGGAATGCGTTTCGGCGTATGGAGTTTAAAACCATGCGCTACGACACGGAAACGGAGATGCTCATGGAAGCCGCTCGAGGGGGATGCAGGATCGGCTCCGTCGCGGTGAGGACGATTTACGGCGCCGAGAAGAGCAAGATCAATCCGGTGAGGGACACCATCAGGTTTATCAGGCTGGTGATCCGGTATATGATGACGAAGCCCTCCTCAGGGAGGGGGAGTGCGGACGATGAATGACGAGGAATTAACGCGCCGGCGGGAACTCATGGTCGAACTGCAGCTCAGGTCCCGCGGTATCTATAATGAAGAGATCCTGCACGCCTTCATGAGCGTGCCGAGACACCGCTTCGTAGGGCCGGGCGTCGAAAACTCCGCTTATGCCGACCACCCCCTGCCGATCGGGGGGGGGCAAACGATCTCACAGCCCTACATGGTTGCGCTGATGACGCAATGCCTTGAGTTGAGGTCGAGCGACCGCGTCCTCGAGATAGGGACCGGCTCCGGTTACCAGGCCGCGATCCTCGCTACGATCGCGGCGGAGGTGTTCACGGTTGAAAGGATCCCCGCACTCACAAAAAATGCCGAGGAAATACTGAGGGAATTAGGGTATAATAACGTCCGTTTTCTTGTGGGGGATGGTACGAAGGGGTGGCCTGAAGAGGCGCCCTTTGATGGAATAGTGGTCACCGCAGGCGCTCCCCGCGCACCGGAGCCCCTCATCGAGCAGCTTGCCGAGGGGGGCAGGCTTGTGATCCCGGTCGGGGGGAACTGGACGCAGGATCTCACGGTCGTAAGGAAGGTAAAAGGGAAGATAGAGGAGAAGTCCGTCTGCGGTTGTATCTTCGTTCCGCTCCTCGGCGAGTTCGGGTGGAAGGATAAAGATTGATTGTAACCACGGATGGACACAGATAAACACGGATGAATATTCTTTTTTATATTTTGGGATTTGCCCCGCCATGCGGCGGGGTGGATTTTAACCGGAGGTTTCATGCACATACTTCGTCGATTATATGACTGGGTGTTGCACTGGGCGCATACTCCATATGGGACGCCGGCGCTCTTTCTGCTGGCGTTCACAGAGTCTTCTTTTTTTCCGGTGCCGCCTGACGTGCTCCTGATTGCGCTCGTCTTTGCCCGCCGGGAACGCGCCTTCTATTACGCTACGATATGCACCGTGGGTTCGGTCCTGGGAGGGATGTTCGGCTACTTTCTCGGCCATGAGTTTTTCGGGATAATAAACCAGATCGTGGCATTTGTCGTGGGAAAAGGCCTCTGGTATGGAGTGGCGCACGAGGGGGCGCGGGTGGTCAATGAGGCGGGGTTTACCTTCTATGCCTACGCCCATGGTTCCCCCTTCGCCTCCGACACCTCGGTGTTCCTGCGGGTCAAGGACCTGTATGACCAGAACGCTTTTCTAGCGGTATTCACCGCGGCGTTCACCCCGATCCCATACAAGGTGTTCACGGTCGCCGGCGGATATTTTCGGATTCCGTTTATGACGCTCGTGACGGCCTCTCTTCTTGGCCGCGCTGGGCGTTTTTTCGGCGTCAGCATCCTGCTCTGGATATTCGGCCCCCCGGTCAAGAGGTTTGTCGAAAAATATTTCGATTGGTTGTCCATTCTGTTTGTGGTACTAATTGTTCTCGGTTTCCTGGCGATGAAGTATCTGTTTTAAATCGTCAGAAAATCGTCAGGGTCAGACCTCTACTATTGACAGAAGAGGGGAACCATCAGAGGCAGGATTACTTTATCGGGGCGTAGCGCAGTTGGCCAGCGCGTCCCGATCGGAATCGGGAAGGTCGGCGGTTCAAGCCAGAGATTACTTATTTATCGGGGCGTAGCGCAGTTGGCCAGCGCGCTTGGTTCGGGACCAAGAGGTCGGCGGTTCAAGTCCGCCCGCCCCGACCACTACTACGGCAACTACAGTTGCTGGTTTCTAGTGGAGCATCGACAACATAGCCGAGACTTAAGTCTCGGCTATGTTGTTTTTGGGGCCCATTTATTTCCTGCCATAATGTATGCAAGCGATTCCGCCCGCCAGCCCTTTGAAGCCGCAACTTTTCAGATTATTGGCTTGCATGAGCCTTAAGATTTCGCCGGGCTCGAGGAAGTTTTTAATTGATGATGGAAGGTACTCATAGGCTCTCTTTGAACCAGAGATAATTCCACCGATAAAAACGACGAATGTGCTGATGTAGAATCGATAGATTCTAGACAATATGACATTTTGAGGAAGGGAAAATTCAAGTATTAAAAGCCGGCCGCTCTTCTTCAACACTCGCGCCATTTCGGAGATTCCTCTCTTATAGTCGGTAAGGTTTCTTAATCCAAAACCGATGGCAACTATATCGAAACTTTCATTTTCAAAAGGGAGATCTAGGCAATCGCACCTCTGTAATATGATTTTACCGGTTAGATTCAATTTTTCTATTTTCCGTTGTGCAATGCCAAGCATCTTATCCGAGATATCGATCCCAATGATCTCTCCAGGACGGTCCCTTAGAGCAAATTCTATGGCTATATCGCCGGTGCCGGTGCAAACGTCTAATATTCTTTCACCAGGCTCCATCCTGTTATAGTCAACCAGCGCCCTTCTCCATCTCTTATCGACATTTAAACTGAGCAAATGGTTCAGAAGATCGTATTTGGGGGCGATTGAGGAGAATATTTCCCCCAGCTCTTTTTTGTCTATCATTGATTCTCATCCTCTATTTGACTCTTGTAAGCCTCGCCCCTTGGGGCGGTTAGATTCACTTTCGCTATTATGCCATGTTCATATCCCCTTCAATACCGGAGTTTGGCGGGGCTCTTCCCCCCCTTTCTGCCCGTCTATTGAAATTCCACGGTATTTTCTCCGGATTTTTGAAAATTGAGCGCAAGTTTTCCCCCAAAAGAGCGTCAAATTAAAGAGCGATACATAAGAGGCAATCGTGAGAGAGCAAATCGAACGGGAAGTCGATAGGACCCTTGCTTGTTTCGATCGGACGGAAAAGATCGGGGTCGATCCCTATTTCTATGTGCGTGTGATGGGGAAGATACTGGCTCAGGAACAAAGGGAGCGGAATCCGGCCTCCTGGCTTCCTGGGATGAGTCTGCTACGGCCGGTTTTTCCCATCGCCATCATCGTTGTCAACATGGTTGTAGTGGCACTGGTTTTCAAAAGCGGTGTTTCCGACGCAGGATCCAGGGAAACCAGGCTATGTGCCTTGGCTGAGCGGTACTCGCTTAATCAAAATGCGTATGACTTCTTTCCTGTGAAGAATGGGGTGCAACGGTGGACATTTTTACGAAAAAGCGCTCTGCAGGATTCCTGATTGCTCTTCTGGTAGCTCTCGATCTGGTGTTGTCGGTGACCCTTTGGATCCATTGCCTGCGGCCTCCTTATCCGGACCGGCCTTCTCCCCCCGAGAGGAGGGAGGCGGAGATCGTCGATTTTTTCGTTGCAGAGCTGAGCCTGACCCCCCAACAGGAGATCATCCTGCGCGCATTGCAGAAACAGTTCTTTATCCGGATGGATTCGATTCAGCGCGAGGTCAATGAGCTGAGGCGGCAAATCATTGACCAGTCGTTTAATGATTCGCCCGATATCGCCAAGGTGGAGGCCATGGCTGATGAAATCGGTCCGAAGGAGGCGCAAAAAGAGCAGCTTCTCTTTGAGCATTTCCGGGAGATAAAACAGATCTGCGGGCCAGAGCAGGAGAAAAAGTTAAAATCCCTTGTCCAGGAGTTATCCAAGATAGGCGGTCCCCCCGGACCACCCCCACCCCCACCCTCCGGGTGTGTTCGGGGGGCCGCATTCTTGCCGCACAGGCTATGGACGGGGATAAGATCATCGTTATTGTAAACACGAGAGAAAGATCACGGGGCAAAAAAGAAGAGGGGAGAGTACCATTGGAGCCAGCCCCTGACTGTTTGGAAGAAGCACAATAATCCCGCCGAAGTATCGCCGGCTCGTATCCATTACAAAATAATTTGTATCCATCAAGTTGATCTGCAAGACGTTGTCTAATACGTCTGCCAGCATACCGAAAACCCCGATCATCCTTCTTTACGCGCATGAATTTTATCGGGCCGGCAAGGCAAACCCTGCATCCCCTGCATGAGAATAGTTATAGTTGGCATCCGGATATTGGGAGGTCTCAATTCCGCTTCTGGCAGAACGCGTTCCGGCAGATTTTGCGTTTAGGTTTACACGAAAGGCGGCATGAGACCTATTTTGAGAATTATCAATAATAACAACTATTACTGATCCCACGCACGAGTTTGGAAAGCATCATCCAATTTATATGGATGAAATATGGATGATTTAGTGGGGTTGTGTTTATTTGAGAAGTGTGCGTAAATCTAGCCTGAATTATCACAACTCTATCTTGAAGCGCTTGCCTGGGGTAACTACACGTCAGTGCAAGGAAAAGGGCGTGTAGTAAAGATTAAGGAGGCATGACAGTGCCGCAGACCGTAAAAATGACGATTATCGCGCAGGATCCATCGGTCAAGGACGCTGAGGGGAAAATCGTAAGGGCGGAAGTTGACATCCCCTATGAGAAGCTGGGGCTTGGTCCTCGGGGATACCGAGTGCATGTTGTGGACTATGACTCCTCTCAGCGCGCATTGTATCGCCAGAGCGATCTTGGAGATGGTAACGATAAATTCTTGAATGCTCCGGACAGCGAGCTTCTGAAGAACCCGGCTTTTCACGCTCAGAACGTATATGCGATTGTTATGCGTCTGCTGGCGCGATTCGAGGCGGCATTGGGACGACGTGTTTCGTGGGGGTTTGGAGGCCATCAAATACACGTAGCTCCCCACGCGTTCGCTGAAGCCAACGCCTACTACTCCGATGATGCTCACGGCTTGTTTTTTGGCTACTTCCCAGACGTGAAGGGGGAGCCTGTCTTCACCTGCCTATCGCATGACGTTGTTGCACATGAGGCCACACATGCCCTCCTTGATGGACTTCGGGGGACATATACTGTTCCGTCAAGCCCCGATCAGGCAGGATTCCACGAAGGTTTTGCTGACATCGTTGCCCTCCTGTCCGTGTTTGGGTTGCGGAACGTTGTCCGCTCCCTTCTGCCGGAGACGCAGAAGGGCAGTGGTTATATACGCAAGGTCGAACTCCAGGAAAATAAACTTAAAGGGAGCGTTCTTCTCGGCCTCGCCGAGCAGTTAGGGAAAGAGGCGAGTCGGCATCGCGAGGATTGCCTGCGCAGGGCCGTGGGAAGACCCCCGAAAAAGGGCGCGCTGCAGGACATTGGTTATGAAGAGTGTCATATCCGCGGCGAAATTTTATCTTCGGCAATCCTGAATAGTTTCGTTACTGTTTGGCTTAAGAGGCTGGCGGAATGGCTCCCCGTGAAAGACGAGCGCGTTTCCCTTGCTCGTGTCGTCGAGGATGGAGCCGACGCCGCGGAGCATTTGCTCACGATGTGCATTCGGGCTTTGGACTATTGTCCGGTGGTGGATATTTCCTTCCGGGATTTTCTTTCAGCCCTCCTCACTGCCGACCATGAGCTGATACCGGATGACGGTAAGTTCAAATATAGGGATATCCTTAGAGAACAGTTTGATTCCTGGGGCATTCCCCCCGCATCAGGAACAGAGAAGGAACTCAAGGCAGGGTTAGTACCGGAGCTGGGCGTTTGGGAAAAGCCCCTGCCGGATACGCCCCTCACCTATGCCTGTGTTCACCGTGAATCGTTAGAACGGAATCTTGACGAAGTTTTTAGATTTCTTTGGGAAAACAGAACGCCGCTCGGTATGTACGAGGACGCTTATACTCGGATCATTTCGGTGCGTCCTTGCATACGGATTAGCCCTGATGGTTTTGTCCTGAGGGAGACCGTGAGCGAATACCGTCAGACGCTTGAGATGGAGGCAGATCGGTTGCCAAGCGTATGTGCCGGCATGAAGAAACCCGCAAAGATGCCGAGTTCTACCATGGTCCGTATTCACGGCGGCGGAGTGCTTGTGTTGGACGAGTTTGGACGCCTTAAGTATCACATTAGAAGCAGGATAGATAATTCGGAGCGGCAAAATGCTCGGTTGGATTATCTCTGGCGGAATGGAATCTGCGATCAAAACAGGCGTTATGGATTCAGTGACGGTTCCCCCCAGGGGCAGCAGTTTGCTCTGATGCATATGCGGCGAGATGAGGGAAGAAAAGAACTCGGAGGCTGGAATTAGTGGCAAGAAGAGAACGAAGATGTCTCCCCGTCAGAAGATGCCTGAGAAGGTTAGCGTCGCCATGTATAACGTCGGCTTCGGCGATTGCTTTCTGATAACCTTTTTCTACGCGGACGGGGCCCGACGCCGCATGTTGATCGACTGCGGCAGCAGGAACGAAAAGAAGGAGCACATGGGGCGTATTGTGGACATGCTGGTTAAGGATTGCGAGGGGCATGTTGACGCCGTTGTCGTCACTCATCGACACAGCGATCACCTCAGTGCCTTTGGCCTCAAGGGGATCGGGGAGAAGCTCGAAGCGCTGGCCCCCGAAGTTGTGGTTCAACCTTGGACAGAGCATCCCGATGCGGAAAGGGCCGCTGAGGAGGCGCCTACGGTGTTCGCAGACGGCGCGGTCAATCGCATTAAGGGGTTAGCGGCCGCGCAAGTTTTTGCAAAGAGTGTCGCTACGAATCCGGATGGGGTCTTAGCTGCAGCCGGGCCCCGCACGCGGAGCCAGCTTGCCAGGATCGCTTCTCTCAGCATTAATAACAAGGAAGCTGTTATGAGGCTGGCGAGGATGGGTAAAAGGCATGCCTACGTTTATGCCGGTAGCCCGTCTGGATTGCAGGAGTTGCTGCCAGGCGTCCGCGTTTCCGTCCTTGGTCCCCCGACGTTAAAACAATGTGAAGATATTAGGAAGGAGGCACAGTGTGATAAGACCGAGTTTTGGAAGTTCCAAGTCGGCCTCGCCGAGGCGAGCAGTTCCAACGTGGTGACGGCGTGCAGTCGTTCAACTCTCTTCCCGCGCGCGCAGACGGAGGTCGTTTCCAGGGCGCCATCGTATGTCAGATGGGTGATTAAGAAGCTGGATAATGCTCAACGGCACAATATACAACGTATCGTGCAGGTGCTTGACGACGCCATGAATAATACGAGTGTTGTCCTGCTATTCGAAGTAGGAGACAAGGCGCTGCTTTTCCCCGGGGATGCTCAGCTAGAGAACTGGAGGTATGCCCTATCTCATCAAGATCTAAAGAAGAGATTGCGCAAAACTTCGTTACTATATAAGGTCGGTCACCATGGCAGCATGAATGCAACGCCGAAGACACTTTGGGGTATTTTGACTTGCCCTAAGCGTGGTAAGCTGATTACGCTGCTTTCAACGAAGAGCAATTATTATAGTGGTGTGCCGAAAACGTCGCTAGTGAAGGCCCTCGATAATGAATCCGTTCTCCATTCCACCGATCAGTGGGGCGAGAAGCTGAGCGAGATCTACGACGTTTAAGTCCATTGTTTGAGCGCCTGATTTGCCTGATTGTCCCGATCCATCTGCCCCACCAGCAAAAGCCATATTATTACGCAAGATCGGCACGTAATTTGCTGATAGAATAATTCCCACCGCAGCAAGCGCATCCGTTTCGCATGGGTGAAATATGAATGCTAAATGGATGATTTTAGGTGTTGCGGAATTTTGAGGGTTGTCGGATGATATATGCAATGTTTAGGCATGATAATTGAGTTATCGCTCGAACATGAGCGGCAAGTCGATAGATTGTGGTGGCGGAGAGGGGGAGGATTCAGAAACGACTCTGGCAATAGATGAGGTTTGACCCTGCTCTGGCACAAAGATGATGATGGTGCGTATATCCGCGGCGAAAAAACCGGCAGCTCTCTTGGTGCGTGGTTGAAAATCTGAATTTATCCGTATCTAACTGTAGGGCAAATAAATGTGGAGAACCGTCCCCATTTTTGTGTGTCGGGACGCGGCAAAAATCATTCCTCATTTAGCGTTTTGGCAAGTATTACTGGGAGCCGGCTATTGCCTTGCTGATATAGGCTTTAAGCCGTTCGGCGTCGGGAGGGGAAATCCCGCTGATTTTCAACCCCACACGGGAAATTGTGGATTGATCGAAGGGGTTATGGATCGTCGTCGCCCACGTCGCTTGTCCAGTTATGGTGATTGCATCCTTCGAGTCGGGCAACGTAATTTCGGCGGATACAGTCTGGCCGTTTTTGAGCATAGCGCAGCTTGAAGTGAAATAGGTTTCCAGGGCGACGCCTTCCTCGCTGAGATTGACGATCCGGCCGCCGTAGAACTTCAAGCCTGGTGTTCCCTCCGATTCTTCGATAATGGTCAGGCGCACTGGGAGATCGGCGATAATGCGCTCCCGTCTTCGTCGCTCTAATCTCTCGGATGGTAGTGGGTTCACGAGTGCGCCCCTTTTTAAACTTTAGGCTTTCAACTTTGAACCGTAGTAATGGTGGAGCTGAGGGGGGTCGAACCCCTGACCTTTTGACTGCCAGTCAAACGCTCTCCCAACTGAGCTACAGCCCCACAGGGGAAAAATTCAAATGACAAATCCCAAATGACAAATCCTCCGCCTGCGCCAAGGCTTCGTCGGGCAGGCAAATCCCAATAAAGGACGGCAAGAAGGATTGCAGAGGATATTCAAACATTATTATCATGGCAGGAGGCCTGGTTTGTCAATTGCTTTTAGCAGGCTACTGATATATAATCGGCCCTCGTACATCCGGTAGGGAACCGCGGATGGAGCGGATATATAGCAGTTAGAATCCAGGAGCCAGAATCCAGAAGCCGGAAGACAAAGTTCGAGAGACAGCATTCAAAATTCTGGATTCTGTAACATTGGGATTTAGCAATATGGGAATGACAATAGTCGAGAAAATACTGGCTGCGCATTCGGGGAGGGAATCGGTCTCTCCCGACGATATCATCATGGCCTCCGTCGATGTCGCGCTCGGGAACGACATCACCGCGCCGATCGCCATCAAGGAGTTTAAGTCAAGCGGCGCCGCGAAGGTCTTTGACCGGGACCGTGTCGTCCTTGTCGCCGATCATTTTACTCCCAATAAGGACATTCAGTCGGCCGAGCAGAGCAAGATACTCAGAGATTTCGCGCGGGAGCAACAGCTCACGCATTATTACGACGTGGGGAGATGCGGCATAGAGCATGCCCTGCTGCCGGAACAGGGGCTTGTGTTGCCGGGGGACCTTGTTATCGGCGCCGACAGCCATACCTTCACCTACGGGGCGCTGGGGGCGTTTGCCACCGGCGTCGGGAGCACGGACCTCGCCGCGGCGATGGCGACCGGTGAGGTTTGGATCCGTGTGCCCCATTCGATCAAGTTCGTTTATCGCGGGAAATTGAGGAAATGTGTCGCCGGCAAGGACCT
>CAYWRA010000061.1:0-16043 GCA_964460305.1 uncultured bacterium | reverse complement strand
TAGCGACCGGGCCTCTCGGCACCCACCTTCTCATCAGGAGCGAAGTCGAATGCTCCCCCTGTCTCAAGCGGCGGTGCCCGACCGATCATAGGTGCATGACCTCGATCTCGGTGGATAGGGTTTATGAAGCTGTGGTGAATCTGCTGAAACAGGATTAAGGATTAAGTACTAAGGATTAAGTTATAAGCACCTCTTGGCTCTTGCTTAATCCTTACAACTTAATTCTCAGCGCTTACTATGAAGATAGCCTTCATCATCTGGGACTTTTCGCCTTCACGAGGCGGGCAGGAGCGATACCTATCGCGCCTCATCGGGGCCCTGATCGCGCGCGGCCACGACGTACACGTCTTTGCCACAAGGTGCGAGGCGGGACTAAACCCGCGCATATCCTTCCATAGGGTTCCGGTTGTGCGATGGGGCCCCTCGATTGAAGCGCTCTCATTTCTCTGGCGGGCTCGCAAGATGCTCGCGGGCCACCGCTTCGACATCGTGAGCGGCATGGCGCGATTCTATCCCCTCGACGTCTATCGCATGGGGAGCGGCCTACACCGCGTCTGGATGCGGCGGAAGGCCGACAGCGCGCTCGTACGATGGGTTTCGTACTCACGGCCGTTCAACTGGCTCGCGCTCTACCTGGAACGGCGGATCTTCGACCCGGCACACTGCCGGCGCATCATCGCGAATTCGGAACTTTGCCGCCGCCAGCTCATCGATCTCTACGGTTATCCCTCCGATCGGGTAACGGTCGTCTATAACGGCGTCGACCACGACTGTTTTCACCCCCGGCTCCGGGACGAACACCGCGCCGCCATCCTGAATCGCCTCGGGCTTCCGCCCGACAGGCCGGTGGCGATCTTCGTCGCCAATAACCTTAAACGTAAAGGGCTGGATACGGTCATCCGGGCCCTTGCACTCGTTAATGGGGCAAAACCATCGTTGCTGGTGGCGGGCAGGGGGCGGACGTCCCCGTACGTCGCCTTGGCCCACCGCCTGGGCCTTGCCTCGTGCATCAGGTTTGTGGGAAAGGTCGCCGACGTGAGGCCTTACTACGGCGCCTCCGATTTCCTGGTTCTTCCCACGCGCTACGACCCGTTCGCAAACGTTTGTCTGGAGGCGATGGCCTGCGGCCTCCCCGCCATCACCAGCCGCGACAACGGCGCTGCGGAGATCATAGAGGACGGCATTGACGGGTTCGTCGTCGCCGACCCGGGCGATGCCCACGCGATCGCACGCGGCATTTCCGCGCTCTCCGACACGGATATCAGGGCACATGCCTCCGTCGCCGCGAGAAAGAAATCGCTCGCCTTCACGGTCGACCGCAACGCAGAGGAGACGCTCGCCATATACGGCGCGCTCCAGGAGGAACGGCATGGCCGCGCTTTCTGACCGGCAGGGCATAGTGCGCGTCGATGATCGCTACCGCGACAGGCTGAAAGCCATGGGGCTCGACTCGTTCACAGCATTCATGAGCTTTACCGGCGGTGGGCCCGTACGCGACAAAGGGATTCGGACAATCGAGCGGGTCATCCTCCCAGGCGCATCTCCCACGATATTTTACCTCAAACGGCACCGCCGAGGCTCGATTTGGGAGGCGGTGAAGGAGTTGCTGCGGGGGAGGCGGCCCTTGTCTGCGGCGGCGCACGAGTGGAATGCAATTTCAAAAGTGCGCGCCGCTGGGATCGAGACGATGACCGCGGTGGCCTTCGGAGAGAGGAGGCGGCTTTCCTCCCTCGGCCCCTCCTTTATCCTGACGGCCGAAGTCGGCGGCAGGCGCCTCGAAGACGACGTACAACTTTTGTGCGGGAAATTCCGGGAGAAGAGGGGTATAATAGCGGCTTTAGCTGATTGTGCGCGGAGGTTGCACCGGGCCGGATTGAATCACAGGGACCTTTATTTGAGCCACATTTTTCTCCAAGCCTCGGGACAGGGGCTCCGGCCGGCCCTGATCGATCTCCAGAGGGTGGAGCCAAACGCCCGTGGTAAGAACCGGTGGGTGGTGAAAGACCTCGCGGCGCTGAACTACTCTTCACCCGCGTCCGTGGTGAGCCGCGCCGACCGAATGCGCTTTCTGCATCGCTACCTCGGGGTCAATACCCTCGGCGCGAGCGGGAAGGCGTTCCTGAAGAGGATACATCGCAAGACGGAGAGGATTCGGAGACACGATGTTAAAAAGGGAAACCACAGAGGACACAGAGAAGGCACGGAGAGCACGGAGGGATAGACCCAAGTTTAATTTAAACCACGGATTATTCGCTATTCCAGAAACCGGAAACAAGAAACTGTTGTGGCCGTAGTAGAAGTCTCAGTGCCCTCAGTGATTATTCCTCTGCGCACTCTGTGGTTGCACGGTTAATATTGGGATTTGGGATTTAATATACGCAATGCAAAACACTCTCGACATACTTAAGACAAGCTGGAGCACGCTTTATAAAACCAGGCGGGAGATCCAGAGGAACTTTCCCGACTTCTGGGACCTGAGGGTGCGCAAGAAGCACCTGGAGGTGATCCTGGAAGAGGTGAAGGATGGGGACAGAATCCTCGACATCGGCTCCTCGACGCGGGATCTGCGGCACTACCTCATCGAGAGCTACGGCCGTTCGATCTCCTATAAGAGCATGGACATCGACCGGGAGACGAAGCAGGATTATTATTCCCTCGATGAGATCAACGAAAAATTCAACGTGGTCTTTCTCTTTGAGGTGATCGAGCACCTTTCTTTCGAAGACGGCGTGCATCTCCTGAGCAGAATTTACGACATGCTGCTGCCGGGCGGGAAGCTGATCCTTACCACCCCCAACGCCTTCCACCCAAACCGGTATTGGGAATATTCCCACAAGGTTACCTATCGCTACGATGAGATCGGCGGCATCCTAATCTCTCTCGGCTTCAAGGTGAAGAGTGTATTCAGGATATATAACGACGCATTCTTCCGCAGGCTGTTCAGGATCTGGATCGCCGCTCCCGTCCACAAGTATTTCTCCGTTGATTTCGCAAAATCAATCCTGCTCGTCGCGCTCAAGGAACACTGACCGCGGGGGGGATCCCGCGGATTCTGCCGCAGGAAGTTTTAACCACAAGATTACGCAAGATTTTAACGAGAATCTGGTTGGGATGAATCTCAGGCTAATCTTGTGTGAATCTGTGGTAAAAATGCTACACCTTAAACTTCCGGCTGTGGTTTTAATCCGTGGTTGGAAACGTTTAAAGTTGGAGTATAGTATCGGCGGTTGGTAGATAGATCAGGTTGACTGAGGGATTACGTGAAGATAGCGTTTCTCACCACACGGTTTGAAAAACCCAGCTTTCGCTTTCGCGTGCAACAGTTCCTGCCCTACCTCAGGGCGAATGGAGTCGCCTGCGACTGCTTCATCATCCCGGCCAATCCCATCCGGAGATCGCGCCTCTTGCGCGGGATGCGGCGCTACGACATCGTGTTTCTCCAGAAGAAAATGCTCCGCTGGGCCGATCGTCTCCTTCTGCGCTCAAGCGCGCGCCGTCTCATCTACGACGTGGACGATGCAATCATGTACGTATGTCGCGGTTCACGCCCCCGCCTTTCCACGGCGAGGGAACGCCGCTTCCGCGCCATGGTGCGCATGAGCGACTTGGTGCTCGCGGGAAACGATTTCCTTTGCCGATGGGCGGCCGACCATGCCGCGCGCGCAATCTGTTTCCGTACGGTGGTAGACACCGCGTTCTATACCCCCTGGCCGAACGAACGGCGCGGGCCGCTCGTGATCGGCTGGAGCGGCAGCGCCAGCACCAACCATTATCTATCGATCGTGCTGCCGGTGATCGAGCGCCTCGCACAGCGCCATCACTTCATCCTGCGCCTCGTCAGCGACACGCGGGAGGGGATTCCGTTCGACTTGTGCCGGCGGCTCCGCGTCGAATTCACGCCATGGGACAGCGCTAGCGAGCTCGGCGATTTCCGCGCCTTCGACATAGGCCTCATGCCGTTGCCCGATGACGAGTGGGCCTACGGGAAATGCGCCCTCAAGGGCCTGTTATACATGGCATGCGGCGTGCCGGCGGTCTGCTCGGCGGTGGGGGCGATCACCACGATCGTCACCGATGGGGAGACCGGTTTCCTTGCGGCATCCGGTGAGGAATGGAGCCGTAAAATCGAACATTTGCTGGATAACGCCATGCTCAGGCGGCGTATCGCGGAGAACGCGAGGGAGCTTGTCGTGTCGCGCTACTCACTGGCGGTGCAGGCGCCCCAACTGCTCAGGATCCTCCAGGGGCTTGAAAAATAAACCGAGGTGAGATGATCGATATCTCCATTGTCATCGTCAGTTGGAACTCGAAAAATTACCTCAGCGAGTGTCTCTCCTCGCTTGCGGCGGGCGCCGGGTCTCTCTCCTTCGAGACGTTCGTAGTGGACAACGCATCACGGGACGGCTCCGCCGATCTCGTCAGGGGAAAGTTCCCCTGGGTCCGCCTGATCTCGAACGCCGCAAACAGGGGTTTCGCCTCCGCAAATAACCAGGCGCTGAAAATATCGATCGGGCGCTACGCTCTGCTCCTCAATCCAGACACGAGGGTCCACCCGCGGGCGATCGAGGGCGTGGTCGGCTTCATGGACCGCCATCCCGAGGCGGGGGCATGCGGTTGCCTGCTGCTCAATCAGGACGGTAGCGCGCAGCATGCTGTGAGGCGTTTCCCGACGTTCGCGTTTGCGCTCGGGGCAAAGACCATCCTCGGGCGCATGGGCCTCTTCCGGAGAGGGTACGAATCGGTAAAAATGCGCGGCGAGCATTTTGACGCCGTGATGGAGGTTGACCAACCCTCGGGCGCGGCGCTCTTCCTCCGGCAAAACGTGCTCGCTAGGGTAGGGCTGCTCGATGAACACTACTTCATGTTTTTCGAAGAGGTGGACCTCTGCCGGAGGATCAAAAACGCGGGCCACCGGATCTACCTCTTCCCGGACGCGAGCATCACCCACTACGGGGGGCGCAGCCGGCGCCAGAGCAGGGCCGAGGTCATTCTCCCTGGCCTTCAGAGCATGCTCCGTTATTTCCGTACCCACGAAGGTCCGATCAGGAGCGGCTTGTTCGAGCTTGTTTTCAGGCCCCTCTTTGCCATCGGCATCTGTTTCGACGCGGGGCGAGCGGCGCTCAGGATATCCATTTCCAGGCTGCGGCCGCACCGGGGGGGCGCGATGGCGGAGAAGGAGGCGCGGCTCCGCGCATACTGCGCATTCATTAAACGCGACCTCATCAAGTTCCTGACGACTCCTTGGGAGTGACGGCATTATGACGACGAACGATAGGTTCCTAAAGGCCATAGACCGGTTATCGCTCTGCCTGTTCTACCCGGCGCTGGTCCTCATCTTCCTTAGGCCCTCATGGTTGAAGTTCCACACGCCGCTCGGCCGGGTCAGCATTACCAGCGCCCAGAACGTCGTGCTCGTCCTCTGCCTCATATGGTTCCTGGCATTCGTCATGAACCCACGCCGTTACTTTACCCGCGTCGCCGTTGAATGCCCCCTTCTGCTGTTTCTCTCCGTAAACTGCGCCTCTGCCATCCTCTCTCCATTTGGAAGCCTTTCGGAACGGCTGGATGCGATCATGGAAATCGTCCTCTACGCGGCCTTCTTCTACGCGAGCCTTTATATTTTGCGGACCGCCGTAGACGGCCGGAGAGTGGTCTGCCTGCTCTTCGCCGCAGCCGTGGTGGTCGCAACGGTCAACGTCGCCTACCACTACCACCAGGGGATGTGGAAGATGATCGACCGGGGCTATCCGTTCTGGGATGGGAAGAACGCGCTAGGCCTCTTCATGGTGCTGGCGTTGTCCCTTAGCGCCGCATTGCTGGCGCGGCCCAAGAATGCACCCGGCACAAAGGGAGCCAAGAGCGGTTGGCGCGCCGCCGTGCTCGTCCCCGGCCTCTTCGTGATGTTCCTCTGTATCGTCTACAGCTACTCCAGGGGCGCCTGGATCGCAATGATCGGCGCGGCCGCCCTTTTCTCACTGCTCCGTTCCTGGCGGTTGGTTGTGCTGCTCGCCGTTGCCGTAATGGCGCTTACGTATCTCCCGCACGGCAGGGCGTTCAAACGCTTCATCTCCATAGGACAGATGCGCGACCGCAACGTGGAGAAACGGCTGGTTGTGTGGAAAGATGCCCTGCTGATGATCCGTGCCCGCCCGCTCGTCGGCGTGGGGCCGGGCGAGTTCCGGACGGCATGTCGCCGGTTCGAGGATGCGTCTGACACAAGGAACGTGGCGCGCGCGCCTCAGGAGAAATTGATCTATAGAGACCATGCGCATAACCTGTTTCTTCAGGTGGGCGCGGAGAGCGGGATACTGGGACTCATCGCGCTTGGATGGGCTGGGGTAGTTATCCTCCTCGCCATCTGCGACCGCGTGAGGAACGAATCGGATCCGACAGTACGATCGATGGCGCAATGTATCGCAGCCGCCCTGGTCGCTTTTCTCGTATTTTCACTTACGGATTGTAGCTGGACGGGTAGATTCAGCGGGAGCTCGTTCATGCACGTCAATTTCATCGTTGTGCTGGCGCTCGCTATGCTGTATGCGATGGGGGATTATAAATCCCAAATCCCAACCCCTCCGCTCACTAGGCGGCGGGCAGGGATACCGCAGCATGGCGGGGCAAATCCTCCGCCGCAGGCGGACAAATCCCAATAAAGTTCGGAGTTAGAAGATGGCGCGCGGTAACGTGGTCACCATACGGGACGGCAATGGAATACGCTGGCAGGTGTCGGCGGCGTATGCGCCGATATTTCTTGCGCCACACACGCCCGACCCGAGGCAACTACTTCGCGAACGCACGGAGCAGCTCATCAAGAGATCGCCCATGCGCATGATCTTCGCCGCCTCCATACCGGCCGGCAGGAAAGAGCTCCCCATCATTATCAAGATATACCGCCGCGGGAGGCTCGGAGACTGGATCAAGGCCAATCTGTTCGGGTCGAAGGCGCGCAGGGAGTGGCGGATTACCACCGCCGCCGCCGAGCGTGGACTGCCGACGGTCACACCCGTCGCCTACGGCGAACGGCGCCGGTTCGGCATACTCATGGAAAGCTATCTACTCACCGTTAGGCTCTTCAACTGCGTCACACTTGAAGAGTCGCTTTTTTCCGAGGACGGGACGCTCCGCGCTAACGCGAAGACGCGCCGGCAGTTGATCGGCCTCCTCGCCGCGCTCCTCAGGCGGATGCACGACGACGGCATTTATCATCAGGACCTACATCCCGGGAATTTTCTAGTCGAGACGCTTCCCTCGGGTGAGAAGCGCATTCACCTCCTCGACCTCCACCGCGCGAGCGCGAGGCCGACGCTAGCCCTTAAGCATCGGATCAAGAGCCTCGCCCAGTTCAACATGTTCGCTAGCATATCCCTCAGCGCCGGCGAACGCCTCCTCTTCTTCAACTCCTACTTCGGCGAAGACGAACCCTGGAAAAACGAGAAACGGACCCTCCTCACGCTCATAGACAAGCGGACGCGCATAATGCGATGGAGGCTCTGGAGACGCAGGGAGGCGCGCTGCCTGTATAATAACAAGTACTTCATGCGCCTGAGGTTCGAGAATCTCAACGGGTTCGCGCGCAGGGAGGAATGGAAGGGCGAGATAGCCCAGCTCCTCCTCGCCCGCGACATGGCGAAGGCCGGGGCTTCTCTCGTGAAGGATTCGCGTAGCAAATCGCTGTGGGAAAAAGAGGTCGTCATCCAGGGGGCGCCGAGGGCGCTTTTCATCAAACACTACAGGGGGAAACGCGGGTGGCAGGCGTTCAAGTATCTTTGGCGCCGCTCTCAAGCCATCCGTTCGTGGGCGGGGGCCTATGCCATCCAGATACGGAACGTGAATGCGGTGAACGCCATCGCCGCCATCGAGGAGCGGCGGGCGATGCACCTCCTGGGGGATGCCTATCTCCTGACCGATAAGATTCCATCCGTCGAGAACCTTGCCGACGCCCTGGCAAAGCTGGCGGGCCCCTCGCCGGAGATGCGGCAGGCGCGGAGGGATCTCCTTCGGGGCCTCGCACATTTTTTCAGGAGGATACACTCACTCGGGATCTATCACGGCGATACGAAGGCGACGAACATACTCGTGGGAAAGGGCCGATCGGGTGGGCGGGTGTTTTATCTCACGGACCTGGATTTTGTGCGCACGAAACTCGACCTCTCCAGGCGAAACGTGTTGCGAAATCTGATGCAGCTGAACGGCTCGATCCGGAACCTCTCGCACGCCGGCATCGAGGAGCGGCTTTGTTTTCTGGAAGCCTATCTGGGAGCGAACCGGCGGAAGGAACTGCGGCCGATGTGGAAAGCGATCGAGCGCCGGACGAGGAGGAATCTCAAGAAGAAGAAGCGGAGATTTGCCCGGGGTCAAACCTTTACTCTTTACTAAGCTAAACCACAGAGAAGGCACACCCAATGCATTTCGAAACGGCGAATGGGAGAATGGGCGACTCGTCCCGAAGGGACCCCTTCGGGGGCGACTCCGAAGCTTCAAAATCGCCCCTTCACCGTTTCTCCCATTCGCCGACTCGATTTTTCGTCCCCTCTCCGTTTCTCCGTCTCGCACTTTGGGGTTTGGGATTTGGGGTTTGGGATTTCTACCTATGAACAACATCCTCATCATCAAACCAAGCTCGTTCGGCGACATTATCCAGGCGCTCCCGGTGGCGGCCCACCTGAGGAACGCCTGGCCGGACGCCAGGATCTCCTGGCTGGTCAATACTCAGTACAAGCGGCTCCTCGAGCGCAACCCCTGCATCGATGCCGTATTGCTCTTCCAACGCCACCTGTGGAAAGCCCAGAGGGATTTGCCCAGCGCCGTCGCATCTTTTACCCGCTTGTGCCGCCAGTTGTACGCAGCGCGATTTGATGCAGTCCTGGATCTCCAGGGGCTCTTCAGAAGCGGTTTTCTCACCGCCGTGACCGGCGCGCCGGTCCGAGCGGGTTTTGCGAACGCGCGCGAGTGCGCGCATCTTTTCTATACGCGCAGGGTCGTGGTTGCCGATCCGGATATGCACGCGGTCGAGCGGTATCTGCTCGCCGCCGAAGCGCTCGGAGGCAAAAGGGGCCCGGTGATGTTCCCGCTCGGCATCGGGGATGAGGAAGAAGCCTGGGCCGCTCAAGTGGTGGGGGTGGGCCGTCCACAACGACGCACTGTCGTAGGGCTTTCTCCATCAGCCAGGTGGAAGACAAAACAACTGCCATACGACATCTGTGCCCGCATCGGGGATATCCTGGCCTCTACGTGGGCCGAGATCATTATTATCGGCGGCTTGTCGGGAGAGGGCGAGGAGGTCGCGCGGCGGATGGAGCAAAAGGCGCGCGCCGTCAACCGGATCATCGATCCTCTCAGAATGGCGGCGCTCCTAAGGAGGCTCGACGTATTGGTGACCACCGACAGCGGCCCGATGCACCTCGCGGCCGCCCTCGGTATTCCCGTCGTGGCGCTGTTCGGCCCCACTAACCCCCGCCGTACCGGACCCTACGGCGCGCGCCACCGGGTAATCTGCGCGGACGTGGACTGCCGTCCGTGTTACAGGAGGGAGTGCGACAAGGCACGGCGCTGTATGAGCGCCTTTCGGCCTGAGGCGGTATGTGAAGCGGTAAAAGAGATACTTGTGCGAAAATGAGTTGGAATCCAGAATACAGAATCCAGAATTCTGTATTCCGGCTCCTGTATTCTGGATTCCGTCGGGTAGGCATACTATCGACGGCCGGTGAATAGTTCAGGCTGAGGTGACGACGCAACATCATGTCAAAGAAAATAAAGCACAAATTCAGGAAAGATTTCCTATACTACTGCGCCGTAGTCCTGCTCACGGTCTCACGCGCCATCCCCGCACGCATGCTCTTCGCGATCGGGACGGCCGGCGGTTGGTGCGCCTACTACCTCCTAAAGCGAGAGCGCCACAAGACGCTCGCCAACCTCGCGCTTGCTTATGGGCGGGAGAAGAGCGCCGCGGAGCGCATCCGCCTTGCGAGAGCGGTGTTCGTCAACCTGGGGAGAAACCTGTTCGAACTGGCCCTTTATCCGCGGCTCGACGATGCGCACTTCCTCCAGCTTGTCACTATGGAGGGGCGTGAGATCCTCGACCGCGAACTGCGGAAGGGAAAGGGAGTCTTGATCATCACCGGCCACATCGGTAACTGGGAACTTTTTCCCAGCTTCATCATTGCGTCGGGCTACAGCGGCGGCGTAGTAGCACGGCGCGCATACTATGAGAAGTACGAACGGCTGCTCCTCGGCCTCAGGCGATCCAAGGGATTCCGTGTTTTTTACAGGGATGAGTCCCCCAAAGAGATTTTGAAGACGCTAAGGAACAACGAGATCATAGGAATCTTAGCGGACCAGGACGTGCGGAAGCTGGACGGCGTGTTCGTTAACTTCTTCGGCATCCCAGCCTACACGCCCACCGCCCCCGTGCTTATCGCAATGAAGAGCAAGGCTTCATTCATTCCCGGTCGGATTGTCAGGGAGGGGCGGAGACACTGTATACGTCTCGAGGAGCCGCTCACCCTCCGCTCGACTGGCGACAGGGAGAGCGACCTCAGCTACAACACGCAGCAGTGGTCCGGCTGTATCGAGCGTTACATCAGGGAACATCCGGAACAGTGGGTATGGATGCATCGGCGCTGGCGGACGCGCCCGGAGGACGTCGCGGTGAAGAAGACGTAAGGGGTCTCGGTATGGTAGCCCTCCTTAACCCTCTCCCCCTGAGGCCTGTCCGCCTATGGCGGAGGGGAGCTTGAGTGGGGGTGATTACCAACCCATAACTGAGGGACTACAAAAAGGCATCCCGTAGCTGATCGAGCAATGACATACTATCCCGGTTTATGCATGGTCGAGGTCAATAGGATCGCGACCGCGGAAAAGCGCTTCGGCGACCGCTTTCTGCGCCGGCTGGTCACCCCCGTTGAGTTGAGCTACTGCGGCCAGGGGACGGCCAGGCACCAGCGCCTCGCCTGCCGTATCGCCGCTAAAATCGCCGTCCGCAAGGCCCTCCGGCTGGCGGGACTTGGTTCGGTCCCATGGCTTGCGCTTGAAGTCACACGGGACGAGTGGGGAAAACCATCCATCGACGTGAAGAAAGGCTGGGAAACCCGAACGGAACAGCCGCCCCCCCGCTCGATCCTTCTCTCCCTCTCTCACAGCCGCGATCTCGCCGTCGCCTCGGCCATCGTCGAGCGAGAATAAGCACGCCGCCTGTAAAAAACCGCCCGCCAGGGGAAATAATATTCAGCGCAGACCACCCTGCCGCAGGCTGGCCTGCCCGCCTGTGGCGGAGGCATTCCCCGCAGAAGCCCCTTGGGAACGTACCTCCGTAGTGGAAACGTCGGTGCTACCGCCGCCGGGTGATTTCCTTATGCAGGATGAAATCCACCTCGCGCTTTAGCATGTCCACCCGCGCGACCTGGACGGTCACAACGTCTCCCACGCGGAACCTCCGTTTCGTCCGTTGGCCGACCATGCTCGCCCTGTTCCCGGCGACCCGATAGAAATCATCCGTGAGGCTGGAGACGTGGATGAGCCCCTGGAGGAGGTAGTCGTTGAGATATACCGATAGACCGAAATCGCGTATCTCGGTGATAACGCCTTTTAGGAGGTCGATGGCGCCCGCATCAAGATGTGATTTGAGATACAGCAATTTCCCGAGCTTCAGGCACTCCCGCTCCGCCGCCTCCGCGGTCTGCTCGGCTTCTGAGCAGTGGAAGGCGAGCTCGTCGAGCCATGAAGGCGTGGCGACCTTTCTCCCGCTCCCAGCCTGCCTCAGGAACCGGTGTGCGATGAGGTCGGGGTATCGCCGGATGGGGGAGGTGAAATGGAGATAGTTGCGGCAGCCGAGGCCGTAGTGGCCGACATTGCGGGTCGAATACACCGCGAGCTTCAAGGAGCGTAGAAAAGCGAGCCGGAGGGCGTAGGCTTCCGGCTTGCCCTTCAGCCGGCTGAGGAAGGCCTGGAGCGCCTTTGAATCGTGCGTGTCGCGTATGGAGTAGCCGAACGGTTTGATGAGTTCGACGTATTCCTCCAGGTCTTTATCGTCGGGCGGTTCATGCACCCGCCAGAGGGTCGGAACGCCTCGGGATGCGAAATAGTTCCCCACCGCCTCGTTGGCGGCGAGCATGAACTCCTCGATCAGGACATGCGAGTTATCGTATTCCTCGCATCGCACGCCGGTGACTCGTCCGTCTTCGTCGTATTCGAGCAACTCCTCTGGCATGTCGAGGTCGAGCGCGCCGCGCGCAAACCGGTTCTTCCTTAATATGAGAGCGAGCTGTTCCATCTCCTTGAGGATGGGTAGGAGCATGAGTTCCGTCTCTCCCTCGGGCGCCGCCTCGCCGCGGAGGAGGGCGCCCACCCTCTCATAGGTGAAGCGTTTGCGGGACCTTATGACCGTTTCGGGGAAGCGGCAGCCTAGCACGCGGCCCTGCGGCGATAGGGTGATGAATGCGCTCTGGGTGAGACGGTCCTCATTTTCCTTCAGGCTGCATATGCCATTGGAGAGCGTTTCGGGGAGCATGGGGAGAACCCGCGTGGGGAAATAGACGCTAGTTGATCGTTCGCGCGCCTCCTCATCGATGACGCTGCCAGGGGTGACGTAGTGTGAGACGTCCGCGATGTGGACGCCGAGGATCCAGTTATTCCTGTCGCGCGTCAGCGATACCGCATCGTCGAAGTCCCGCGCGTCAACCGGATCGATGGTAAACGTCGTAGCGCCGCGGAGGTCCTCGCGGCCCTTCAGCGTTTGACTGACTGCTTCCTGACCGGCTTGCTTGGCCTCCCGTAAGATGGCGTGCGAGAAATCCGTCCTCAAGCCGCGCCCGTGTATGATGGAGAGGAGATCGGTCTTCGGCTCGCCGGCGTCTCCCAGCACCTCGGTGATTACACCTTCGGGGCTGACGTGCTTGCTCGCCCATTCCGTCATTTTTACAACGACCTTTTGCCCTGCCTTCGCGCCTCCCGTGTCGTTTGGAGCGATGTAGACGTCGTGCTGTATCCGCGGATTGTCGGGAACGACATAAAGGAATTTGCTGGATTTGTTGAGGGTGCCGACAATCGTCTCGTTCGCGCGCTCAAGGATTTTGATGATTTTTCCTTCTTGCCGCGGCCTCCTCCCTCTTCTTCGCCCACGCTCCGTTTCGACAAGCCGTACCACGACCGTGTCCCCGTGCATTGCATGGGACATGTTTTCGCTGTGGATATAGATATCCTCGGCCCCCCCTTGCGATGGGGTCACGAAACCGAACCCTTTGGGTGACACCTCCAGCTTGCCGGTGATGAGGCCGAGCTCGCGCGGAGGCGCATAACGGTTCCCTTTGACGCGTACCAGCTCGCCGTCGCGCTCCATGGCGTTAAGCAGGCGCCGCATCTCCTGGGATTGAGATCCCGTTATCCCGAAGTGGCTGTAGAGCTCGGAACGCCTCATCGGGCGGTACTGTGGTGAGGAAATGAACTTGAAGATGGATTCCCTGGTGAGCTCCGTATCGATGCGCATGTGTCTATGGTATATCAATCGGCGGGGAATGCAAGGGGGGAAACCGTAAAATCGGCATCGCCACCATGAAACCTAAAACCACAGAGGCCATAGAGAAGACATGTCCTTTGGGGGGAGAGTACAGAGGAATAGACCCGGGATTAATTTTAACCACACCCCACAAAGGCCTCTTCGAGGAAAAGGTTTGAACTGATCAGAAACATCGCTTTTGTAGGGGCTTGATTCATCAAGCCAGCCATCCCGAAGTCCCCGGATGCCGCTGGGGACAATTTTTACAAAGAGTAAAAGAGCGGAAGAGGCAACTACGACCAAAAGTTTGGGGTGTAAAGTTACTCAACCCCGGATTACACAAGATTAGCCTGATCTATTCATCAACTTTGATCGGCCGATAAATACTTACTGTAGCGCAAATAGTTAATCCATCCAGGTTAGCGCGGCTCGAAGAGGCCCCTTTGGGTGTATTAAGCCTCAATTTGCGGATGATTTACTTATTGCAAAGAGCTAAAAGAGTCAAGAATTTTAGGCCCTCCGCGCTCTTTTTATCTATGTGTGAAGATGTTACGGCAATTACGTGTTTTTGATGGGGATTTTCCTTGCGCTATTTCACTCTCCGTGAGAACGGGTTACGGCAGTTTTACATTTTTTAGGGAGATTCTGCAATTATCAATGACAACAACTATTACTAAAACTACGCACGAGTTTTGGAAGCAACATCCAATTTATATGGATGAAAAATGGATGATTTTGTGGGGTTGCATTTATTTGGGAAGTATGAGGAAATATGGGCGTCTTTCGGCGCGGTGCGTTATGAACCAGAGAGGACCCAATTAGAGGCGTTTAATTATGACAGTCGTAGTGTCTATGGACAAGGCTTTGCCGAGGGACTGGAAGATATACATACAAGGTAAGGGTGAGGCGGTCGCGTTGATTCGCCTCCGTGAAGGTGTTCTGGAGCATCGAGCCAATGGTTAAAACAAGGTGTGATTCATTCCAATCGGCGCTAAGCCGAGGAGGGGGAATATGAGAAGCGTGATGCAAATGTGTTTAGTGTGTGTGCTCGCACTCGGAGTGTGCGCATACACAGCGTCGGCTCAGAATTTGGACATCTGGTGCGTATCCGGCGGAAATACCGGATCTGGAACGGGAACCGTGATCAGAGGGCCGAACGGGACGGTGGTGCTCTTTGATGAAGGCGGCGGTGCGACATGGGCTGGCGTCTGCGACACCCTGCTGGCTGGCGAGGGAATTGCGACGATAGACCATGCGATAGCGAGCCACTATGACGCGGACCACATCGGCGGCTTGGACGATTTGACGACCTCGATTACCAAGTGCTGGGATCGCGGCGGGACTTTGAAACAGGACAATACTGCTATAGATGCAACATACATGAGCACCGTTTCCGGGAAGAGGAATACCGTCACTGTTAATGGCAATTCGGATATAGACCTCGGCAATGGCGCCATGCTCAATTTCCTCTCCGTCGGCGCGGCGGATGTGGCCCAGTATGCTAATATTAGAGGTGGTGGGACGATAACGACATACACGGAGAATGCAAAGTCGATCACCGCCCTTGTGACTTACTGCGGGTTTGATTTTTACGTCGGCGGAGATGCGGAGGGTGTGACAGAGACGGCGGCGGAGGGTGTAATAGCCGGCCTTGGCAGGCATGTGGATGTGCTGCATATCGATCATCATGGCTCCGCTTCGTACGGTAGCAACTCTGTGGGGTTCCTAGGGGATGGCAGTGGCAACGGTATGGATCCCGAGGTATGCATAACCTCCGTTTGGGACAACTCGTTCGGCCACCCGACAGAGACCGTGATGGATCGGATTGACGCAGTGGTTGACGCGGGGGCATATAGCAATATCCGGCTCAGGAAGGGGAGTGGAGCGCCCGAGATTCCAAGCCCGCCGCGTTGCACGGCAAATGCCAATGTGCATATTACAACGGATGGGAGCACCTATTCTGTTGATGGGGGGAGTTGCAGCATCGCCAATCATCCAGTAGATGACTCTTGTGCCCCCTGGCCGATGATACACCGCAATCCCCAGAACACGAATGAGAGCATCTATGAGGTGCCTGTTGGCGCCCCGATCCTCCAATGGAGTTATCGCACAGGCGGAACTATGTCAGGCACCGCTGCTGTGAGCTCGGGTGAAATTACGTATGCGGGTGGTGACGACAATGTGTTCTATGCGTTTCCTTCGACCGGCGTTATCAAGTGGAGCTATGTGACCGGAGACGATATCTCTTCGTCCCCCGCGCTCAGCGCTACAGAGAATGTCTATGTTGGTTCGGAGGACTACCGTTTTTATGCATTCAGCTCAATAGGCGCCCTGGAGTGGAGCTACCGCACTGGTGACAAGATCGAGTCATCTCCCGTGTACGATGCCAACGGGCGGATTTATTTCGGGGGCGATGATAACAATCTCTATGTGCTTAGCCCGAGTGGGACACTTGTCTGGAGCTATCGGCAAGGCGGCGATGAGCCGTTGGCTCCCGCGCTCGGTCATGACGGCAAGGTTTATATGGGGGCTTTGGATAACAGGCTATATGCGT
>CAYWRA010000060.1:0-16302 GCA_964460305.1 uncultured bacterium | reverse complement strand
GGGCCTGTAAAGGACTCTCACCTCCAAGTAAGTGCGCCCTGCCGGGCGCACATAAAAAATGGAAGTGATTGCTCATCAGAACATAGCAATGCACTTCCACCCTGAATCGCTCTATACTCTCTGCCAATGCTTCAAGAAATCGCTTTCTGTCCTTATATATATGCTACCATCTTTGCTTCTTCTGTCAATAGTCGAGGTCTGACCCTGGTTTTGTCTCTGATTTTGTCTGCACTTCTTTCGACGAGATTGCTATACTTGTTTTCAATCCTGAACGGAACAAAGCATCATCTTATTACAAGTACACAACCTTTATGAAAAACGTACCTGTCAGTATAGTCATTACATGCTACAACCTTGGAAAATACATTACTGAAGCCATTGATTCGGTTCTGGGTCAAACCTTCCAAGATTTCGAAATTATAATAATCGACGATGGCTCAAGCGATAAATTGACCATAGCGACATTGGATAAGATTTCACATAAGAAGATAAAGCTTATCCGGACAACAAACCAGGGTGTATCCAAAGCCAGAAATACCGCCATCCGTCTCGCCAAAGGCACATTTATCTGTTGCCTTGATGCTGATGATAAGCTCCACCGAGAATATCTTGAGAAAACCATGCCGGTTTTGGTCAGTGACACGCAAAAAAATCTGGGTTTTGTGACAACCTGGGTACAACTTTTTGGAGAAAGAACCGAGGTTTGGAGAACCCTAGGCTACAATCCCGAAACATTGGGAAGCATCAACATCGTGCATTGTGCGTCTCTCTTTAGAAAAGAGGCATGGGAAAAGGTAGGTGGTTACAGCTACGATTTGGGTGGATATGAGGACTGGAATTTCTGGATCGGGCTGGCTGAAAAAGGATACAGATGGGAAATGATCCCCGAGATTTTGTTCTACTACCGGGTAAGGCCAGGCTCTATGGTATCTCATTCTCACAAAATACATGATGTGATTTACAAAAAAATAGTTGCCCAACACGAACCTCTTTATAGGAAATATTGCGCTGCATTATTAGCACAAAAGGAAAGCGACCTCTTGCACAAGGACAAAAATATCCGCTACCTAAACGAACTGGTCGCCCTCAAAGATAACGATCTTGCACAGAAGAAGAAAACCATCTCATGCCTGAACAAAACCATTACTCTCAAGGAGCGGGAAATCGCACACCATAAAGAGAAAAATGCAAAACCACTCCAGATGACCGTCCGGCAAAATCAAGAATCTCGGAAAATGTGTTCTCGGTTGTTATGGAGACTTAAAAACTGCTTAAAGATAATTTCGAAATCAGGATAACGGATTTTGCATCCCTCACAACATAGAACAAACCATATAACTCACAACTTAAGCACTCCTATTGACATTCATTTTAACCCAGACCTGAAAACCGTTCGAAAAATCCTTATCGGTAATACGATCAAAGCAAGAAGGGAACATCCGGCCTCCTTTATAGCCGAGGCGATTTTCCACTGCTTTGAGTAGTAAATCGAATTGAGCTCGTCATTTTTGAGATTGATGTCGTACCTCAAGCTGTCAACATTGTCCCTCAATGTGTCAATTTCTCTTTCTCTACTTGCGACTTCATTCCTCAGGAAACCGATTTCAGCATCTCTTTGACCGAGTTCCTGTTCCAGAAGGCCGCCCCGCTCCCGTAAAATAGCGATATCGTTGTCCCTCCTCCCTATCTCCTCCCTGAGGAAGTCTACATCCTTCTGCCTCCCCCGCTCGCTCTCGCGCAGAAGTCTCTCCATTTTCACAATATGTGCATATGCTTGGATGAAGGCTTCCTCCCTTTCGTACTTCCATTTCTCCGCCAAAGGCTTGCTTGCTTTTGCCTTGCCCGGGGGAGGTGAGAGGAATATTTTCTCCAAGACGTCTATCGACCGTTCCCAATCGAGCCGCTCAACGGTTTTTAACCCCTTCTTCGCCAATCTCGCCCGGAGTGCCCGGTCATCCATGAGCATCCGGACGGCTTTTCTCGCCCCCTCGATATCTCCAGGCTCGACCACGAGGGCGTTCTCCCCAGGAACGATTGCTTCCTCGATACCCGTGACCTTCGCGACTACGCATGTCCCGCCGCATGCCATCATCTCCAGCGGAGGCCCGGAGACACCCTCGACCGTGCTCATTTTCAGGAAAATATCACAGCTCGAATACACGCGCTTCATCTCCAGCATGGGGATGGCGAAAAAATACCGGTCCGGTTTCCACAATGGATCAGGCTCGCCGCGATAGTTTACATACCACACTTCACAATCGAGTCCCTCGACCGCCTGAAACGCTTCCGCCACGCCCTTGCTCGGCATGTCGGCAGGCCCCTCAATGAGAACGCGGGGCTTCACGCCCTTCGGTTCAAGCGGTTCGGCCTCATGAAAAATATCCAGGTCGATTCCGTTCGGCATATAATGCGCGTCTTTGCCGAATTTCTCCTTCAGCCATTTCTGTATCCATCGCGCCTCGGTCATGAACTCAAAGTCAAACCGGTAGGAATCATGCGCGAAGATGCGCTCGTATCTATTTTCATCGTAAAACCTCGTCTCGTCGGATTGGACGAAGTAGAACTTGCGCGGGATATCCAACCTGTAAAGATCATGCGCTGTCTCCCACCACGTGGCCACACCTATATCAATATCAGAAGGAACTCGGGTGATCGGATATAGAACAATAGAACTATCGGGAAACCAATCAAGGCTGCCATCTGGTGAAATAGATATTAAACATACATCAAATCCCCGGCGCTTCAACCGGTTAACATGTTGACATACAACAGCGATACCACCGCAAAGTATCGGGGCTGGTATGATATACGCTATCTTGGGTTTTGTGTTGTTCATATCAGCACAAACTACGCCGAGGTCAAAATTACTTGCTCTCCATTAAATATCTAGCGGTACCGTCTCTGTATCGAGCAAGCCCTTTATAAAGTTCGATAAGCTCACGGTGACTCAGCGCAAAGGTTTGATCTTTTTTACAAGACACATCCTGCGCAGTTGCTATTCTCGCGCACAAAAATCGCTCCAGGCTATCAATCTGCTTCTCCCAGCAACTGTATTTTGCTACGGTTTCTCGACAACCCTTCTTTATCTTATCACACAGTTCCCCATCACTGATTAGCTTCTCAAGCAGTTTAACTATTCCATCCTTATCGTCTGGATTTACAATGAATCCGTTGTATCCGTTTATCATATACTCATGGATCCCTTCTACTTCTCCGACAACGGGTATGCCACCGCAAGCCATCATTTCTAGGGGGGGGTACGCGAAGCTTTCCACCCTGCTCAACTTAAGTAAAATATCACAACTGGAGTAGATGTATTTCATCCTATCAATAGGCACACAACTAAAAATCCTGTGTGCGCAAAACCCATCAAGAACAGGCACTTTATTCTTCCCTTCAACAAACCATACCTCACACCCAGTTCTTATCGCAATGCCCAGAGCTTCCCTCACTCCTTTAAAGTCTATCCCAATAGGCCCTTCGACGAGGATCCTCATTCTATCCGCAATAGGCTCTTCCATGCATCTTGCTGCTTCGCGCCCGATAGAATAGCTAATGTATGGGTCATTGCCACACGATCCAACGCTCAATACTCCATTGCTGAACTCACATGAAGCAACGTCCTCGTTTTTGACCCAATGGCTTTCGTCTAACAAAGAGATTCCAACCCCATTATTTGAAACCAGATCCAAAAACGAAAATTCAACAATATTGTCGGGAATCGCACCAACATCTATACGTATTTGTTTCAACAAAGAAAGTGGCTTGATCGGAATACACTTTTCGTTCCAATAACTACTCACATCAAAGAGAACACTTTTAGGCTCGGAGAAACCTTCACCGTCATCCCAAAAAACCTGGACATATGTCTGTTTTTTGGAGCGTACTCTAAGATATAGATAAGCTTTAGAGTCCATCAGTGATGATAACACTGGCGACAGTCGCTCGACCGAATGAAATAAATCGGTATTCAACTGGTTCTGCACGAGACATACTTCCTTTTGGTAATTATTTTCCAACCATCTAGCGAGCCAGGAGGCAACAGAAATAATGTGATAATTAAAATGATATGCCTGGGAACATAGCACGGCCTCTGCGCTATGTTCTTTGTTATAGAAGCGAGATTCAATCGATTGAACCAGAAAAAACTTAGCTCGGGCAGGGATATCTGCTATGGCATACACCGTCTCCCACCATGTTGCGATCAGGGCATCAACATCCTGAGGAATCTCCCCAATGCCAACTATTGGAATATCACAAGTAGGGAACCATGCGAGGCGGCGATTATTTTTCCGCATGACCGCAAACATAACCCTATGCCCCCGCTTCCTCAAGCGCATAGCATGCTCGCAGGCAACATAAATCCCTCCGCTTATCTCCACGGAGGGTATAACGTATACGATCGTCAACCTCTTCTCCAATTCCATATCCCCTCAGAACAAACTCATGCAGTTCATCCGATGCATACCGAGCCCCCTCGAACCGATAGCAACATTCATAATATCCTTCCCCCTAGCCCACCATCTGATATATACGTACTCTTCCCAAATACCATGTACCTTTTCCCATCAAGCAGATATTCCGCATTTCCGCAGAACGAAGTCCGTAGATTAATAAGATTGAGCACTGGCTTCCCTTCGTAGTGAAAAATGTTATATCGATCCAGATTCTCAAATACCCATAGATCTTTATCAGCAACTTTTCTGATCCGCCGTATTTTTAGCCTTTCATATAGTATGTGCGGAGCTAGTTTGAGGAGGTTAATAATAACCTTCCTCAGGAGCCTTTTCAACTTCATCTCTCTGTTCACCCTAGCGCGGGCTGCCCAAGGATTCCAAAATTCTCTCCTGAAACGTGCAATCGCAGATATTATATTCTCGATCTCATAGTTTTTCAGGATGACAAGAAGATAATTTCTCAAGAAGTAGTACAGTGTAAAATAAATTTCGGTACCCTCTTGAGATGAAGCTCTATATTTGTGATAGATAATGCTCTTGGGCTCTATCCAAAATTTATAGCCTGCGAGGTTCGCTCTGTAGCAGACATCAAAATCCTCCCCATAAGTAAAGAACTCTTTATCGAATAGGCCAAGCTTTTTAAATTTGTCCCGCCACAAAAAGATTCCAGCAAAAATACCCCCAAAAACCTGTTTCCTTTTCTGCCGCTCTGGAAAATCCAATAAACCCACAGAATTATCCCTCCACATATTCACACAATGCCACTGCGTCTTAATGCAATTAACAATCCGTGGCATGCGGTAAAATAGCATCTTAGGGAATACGCCAATAGTTTCCTCAGAAGATTCCGCAAAACATTCGACTGCTTTCTCAAGACAATAGTTATCAAGCACCGTGTCGTTGTTCAGCAAAAAGATAATCTCTCCCTTAGCTGTTTCGATTCCCAGATTATTCCCCATACAAAATCCGGAATTTTTCGTCTGTTCGATTAGTATAACATCGTCGAAAGATTTAAGGATTCTTTTTGAACAATCGGTGGAACCGTTATCCACTACGATAATCTCATAGCGGTCATAGCTTTGGGCATGGATTGACTCAATAAGATTTTTGAGATGCTCCTCACCATTCCAGTTCACGATAACTATTGACACTAGTGGATTATAGTCGGCATTATTGTATTTGCGTGCTTCGGATGAGAAATATCCCTTCTGCATTTCGCTAAAAAATAGCTCACCCACTGCCTCGAATCCTTTGTTTATTATCTCTCCGGTAAGTCCAAAAATATCACCGATGACTATCTCTCTATCATGAGAGCGGTATAACTCTATAAACTTTAGAAACAATTTGTCACACCAAAACAATTCTCCGTTGGGAGACTTTATAAGCCTATGGGGGACGCCACAGATAGTAGAGCTATCTGGATAGACAGTGCATCCGTATAGGACGTGTTCTGTATTCATGCGCTGTCCCCTTGCACCTTGATTCTATGCGCTACAGTTAGCCTAGTTTTATATCAATTGTAACTCGCTACCCACCATTTTTAGATTGGGGACAGCGCAGTCGGGATAGAGATGGAGCCTCATTTTGAAATAATTCCCGTACCTGTTCTTGTCAATATACCATCTAAATTGGTCCGCTGTGTCATACATAACACACGGTTCTCGTGCCGCGCTCATGATTATCTTTTGCCGAAGAGCTGCTAACCTCAGCAACTCGCCCCAATTGATATTTCTTTGCATCTCCCATAGCTTTTCCATATTGACAGGGTTGAAGCCCCTTCGGTCCCTGGCAATGTTGAATGAGGCTACATCGATAGAAGTGTTAAAAGTTACAGGATCCGAGATTGACCTGAAATTTATCGCAAGCGTGGGAGTAATCTTTATGAGGTGGAGAGTGAAACCACTTTCATAGGGGATTGCAGAACTGGCAACGATCACCAGGTAAAGGGCTATCCATAATATCTTCCCGACAAGATGAACCTTTGTGAAAAGGAAGCAACAATAACGCATACCGATAGCAATAAACGGCGCAAGGAAAAAAATAAGATAGAGAATAAAACGTCTGTCGTTCCATGTGTACAATATAGCCCAGAAAAAACACCAGCTGAGCACCAGAAGTACATTGAGCCAGATAAAATCGGTCTGCCACTCTTCCCCCGCGATTAACCAGCGGGCGATACCGAGCAGTAACAATAAGGAAAGAGGCACACTCAGCACAGAAACAGTATTAATCAGGTAAAATAGGATACTGCTAAAATGGGGTTTCAGTAGTTCAATGTGCTGGACACCGGAATACAAGAAACTGCCGAAAACTATCCTTTTATAAAACATCCATCCGCCGACCAGCAAAATGGGAGGGAGTACGGCTCCCGTAGCCGCCTGCAGAGCAATCTTCCTCCTGAAATAGAGGAAATGTATGAACACAGCGGGCACCACAAATATCACTGCATATTGAAATAGGAAGCTACTTGACCAGCACGCAGAGGCAACGATATACTTCCGTTGGTTGTCCGCAGCCACCGTATAGGCCGAGTAGCCAACGAGGATAAAAAAAACTGCATAAAGATCGGCAAGGATGTAAAGGCTGATACTCTGCATAAAAAAATTAAAAAATAGGGCTACAATTACCATGATCACCACTGGCCCATTAAACCTTACAGCGAGGACGCGATATGTGACTATGAACAGCCCCAGCAAAATCAACTGGTTGAGAACAGGTAGCAACGTCAACATACTAAATCTATCCAGAATTGCTATGAGCAGAGGAAGCCCTGGAGGCCTGAGGGAGAAATTGACATCGTAGCCCTCATAGTGGAGGCCGTTGGCGATCCAATCATATGAATCGGGTGCCATAAATGGATAGGCAAGGTTAAGATCCGGATAGATCAAAAATAATGCCCGTACAATCAAAAATACGGACATAATCCAAATCGTTACACCCCAGCAACTCTGTCCAAGTAAGTTCCTATCCACTCTCATGAGTATACCCACGACGATTCTCGTAGAATAGCATACCTATACAGCATCATTTATGATAAAACTTAAATTATTTTTCGACAAACTGTCGTCAGGCACACTATAATATCGCTGCCTGACTGTTGTAAATGGTGCCCAGGGAAGGGAAGAGACTGCCCTATTGCAAAAACTTTATTCGATTGCAAAAACACTATCGTTTCTCCCGATACCAGCAAGACTCCGGGCAACGCTATCTCCAGACACCGACATATTCCCTCCACATAAAGCATTCCTCGCGTTCGGAATGCTTGCGGGTCTGGCTTTTGTGATAATCAACCCCCCTTTTCAAGCACCTGACGAAAGCGCACACTGGTGGCGTGCTATTTACATAGCGAACGGAACCATCGTAGCCGGCCCTGCTGATGTAATAACAACATCATATGTCACCGTTGTGCGTAGATTTCATAACGATTTAAAAATCCTCATAGATAAAAACCGCAAACTAAAAAAGGAACACATACTTTCCCTTCTCAGTACCCCGCTTATCTTGTATAAAAAGAATCCATGGCCCATCCTCTCATCTGATTTATATAATCCACTACCTTATATTCCACAAATACTCACTATACTTATCTGCCAACATCTATCTCTTTCGCCAATAATAATATCGTACCTTTGCCGTTTTTCCAACTTGTTCACATGGTTGCTGCTCGTCTATATGGCGATAAGGATATCTCCTCTATTCAAATGGATTTTTTTTCTTCTCTCACTAATGCCAATGACGCTTCAACAAGCTGCGTCCCTATCTGCCGACAGCACCGTAATTGGTATCTCGTTTCTAAATATCGCCTATATCCTTAAGTTGGCATGCGATAACTCGGCGAGCCGTATGAGTCGAATGAACTATCTTCTCCTTGCAACCATAGTGTCTGTCGGGGCGTTATCAAAAATGAACCTCGCATTCACACTGATATTATTCACAATACCTGTACACAAATTTGGCAACAGATACAACTATCTCTCAATAATTGGCCTTATAATAGTAAGTGTATTTATAACGGCTTTCTTGTGGAACTATTCCAATAGCTGGGCCATAGCCACCTATAAAGTACGGAGGATTGATATTGCACCCCAAGCAAACATTCGTTTCCTACTTTGCCATCCGTTAGACTTCTGCGTTCTCTTCTTCTCCACTCTCTGTAGATTTGGGAATGATTATATTATTCAATTTGTCGGCCAACTTGGGTGGCTAAATATGGAACTCCCACATTGGCTTCTATGGAGTTATCTTGCCCTGATCGGAGTCGTAGCAATATCCTACCCCGATAATATCTCTTTGCGCCGGGTACAAAAAATAGTAATTGCTATCGTATTTACAATCAGTGCATTGCTTGTTTTTATATATCTTTGGATAACCGAGGCCCCCGCGGGGATTGAATTTATCCCGGGGGTGCAAGGCAGGTATTTCATAGCGATATCACCATTGTTTCTCCTCCTCGTGCGCATGCAAGGTATGAGCATTCCAAAACACATTCTATCCCTGGCTGCAATCATTTCTGTCGCTGCAACCTATTGCATTACGCTTCCTGCGTTGTGCACGCGATATTATGGGCCAGTAATTGTTGCTTCTATCTCCAATAAAATCGATGGATGCAATGAAACAATACTGCTTGATCGCAACACTGCTCTCTCTCAATGTTTTGTTATCGACATCCCTAAAATAATCCGAAAGTCAGATTACGAAGGCTATTTACTATACAAAATCAGAACTGACGAGGACCGCCAACTGCTCAACAACCTGTATCTTATCGACAAGAATAACGATAGATACACGCTGCGAGAAAATGTCACCACTCAAGAAAAGCAAAGGGCGCAGAAAATCCTCAATACCCTTCACGGATTCTACAGCACAGTTTCGAAAATCGATATCCTGCTAGAACCTGGAGGGGGAAGACATGTTGCAGATGTGGTACTGCATCTAAAGAAGAGTCTTGATAGTCTCGATGATAGCGCCACCTCCGTACTTAAGGGTGCACCTATGCAGGAGGCCGGATGGTACACCTTTGAGTTCCATCCCGTGAAATTAAAAATAGGGAGGCCCTATTATATTGCTCTAGACTCCCCTGAAGCCCAATCTTGGAATGCTGTAAGGATCTGCGTATCCGGCAGTGACACATATCGAAGAGGCAGGCTTCACATTAACCGGAAACCCGCCATGGCCACGAACCCGGGATGCCCTATGGACATTGGATTCAAAATACCTATCTGGTTCTAAATAGTATTCTGCTGCGGGCGAGGACGTGGAGGGTGAATTTGAAGCCAACGAGATGCTTCATATCGTCGTCCATATACCCCCAGGAACTTCTCAGCGTATACCGGCGCTTCCAATACCTGATTATTGAGGATGGTTATGGGAAAAAGGTTCTGAAAAATCCGCAGTCTTAACCTGACCTATTCATCAATCGCTGATATCGTAACCACCCGCCTTCAGCATTTTTTATCCACGCCCGCGTGCTCACTATCTGCGAGAACCTGCGCTGATATGCGGCAAAATCCAATAATTCCTCTGTGCTCATATCGTGGTTTCAGGTTGAACGGGTGCGGAGTGATATTGCCACGTCATTCCGCACAGCGGGACTCCTCGCAATAACAAGGTCTCCCGCTATTCTCTCGCCTTCGGCTTTAAACTTTGGGCTGTAGTTACCTCTTTCTCTCTTTGTGAAAAATTGTCCCAGCCTCGAAAGGGTCCCGTTGGGGTGTGCCCCCGCTGTCTCGTCGGGCGCGATACTTGTCCGCCTTTGGCGGGAATCGCGCCCCTACAGAATATCGCATTTCACCCACCCCATAAGTGTCCTCTTGCTTTGCATATTAATTTTTTCTTGCATTGCTGAAATAGTTATTGGATAATTCGCATCTTCCTATTGTCGTATCAGTTATGAAAGGAGTGTATTATGCAAGTATTCCGGAGTAGAAGCTGGAGGAACTTATTCGGCATAGTTGGCATGGTGCTTTTATGCAGTATTTTCTGCATCTCCGAGTCGACGGCTGCAATCCCGAGGAAGATTAGTTATCAGGGAGTGCTCACAGATTCGAATGGGACGCCCCTGTCCGGACAATATCAGATGAGGTTCCAGATATATACTTCAGCCTCGGGGGGAACGGCTCTATGGACAGAAGAATGGAAAGACAGCTCCAAGGTTATTGTGAGCAATGGATTATTCAACGTCCTCCTGGGGTCTATCCAGCCGATCGATTTAGGGACGCTCACTTTTGTTGATACATATTGGTTGGAGGTGGCGGTTGACCATTCCGGGTCATATGAAATCCTTACTCCGCGCCATGAGCTTGCGAGTGCGGCGTATGCGCTTCGGGCCGCCACGGTTGAGAATGGGGCGATTGGTGCAAGCGCGCTAGCAAGCAATAGTGTTACCGCTGATAAGATAGGTGATGGACAAATCACCGATGGTAAGGTAGCCAGTTTGTCCGCTACAAAGATTACTACGGGCACGATTGCTAACGACCGTATCAACTGGGCCGCGCCGGGGAGCATTGGCACATCTACTGCCGGTGTTGGCTATTTTACTAATCTCTTTGCTAATGGTGTCTTAAAATTCACAGATTCTGGGGGTACTCCCTATACCGATAATTGGATTGGGAGGTTTAACGATGGGTCGGTTGATTGGTTGCATATAGGGGGAATTACTACCGGTGGAGTAAGAAGGATAGGTTTTTGGGCAAACACAGTTTATGCGAGTGGCAATGTTGGCATTGGGACGACGAGTCCGGGGAGGCAACTTACTTTGTCAAGCTCAAGTGCGGATACTTATTTCCGAATTGAAAATAAAGCCTCTGGTGGTCGTGGATGGGCACTAATATCGTCAGGAAGTGGCTCGGGCCATCCTGCCGGCTCCTTCGCTATTTTTGATGACTACCTATTAGCATGTAGGCTTTTGATCGACGCATCGGGCAACATCGGCATCGGCAAGACGCCGGGGTATAAACTCGATGTAGCCGGCATTATCAGAGGAGAAAACTACTCCTGCCCCAATGGGGATATTGCCGAGAAGCTGATTGTTCACCCTGATTATGAGTTATCGAGCAAAGAGCTGAAGGATAAAGTGTCCAAACTGAGTCTACCCGACGCGGAAAAGAAGGCCATGATCGAGCGAAAAGAAATCTCCAAACTCGAACCGGGAACGGTCGTGGTGATCAGTAAGGACGGGGTTATTCCATGCGCGAAAGAGAATGACACACATCTTGCCGGGATTATCTCGACGAGCCCCGCCGTTAAAATGGCGAGTGAGGAGAAGGGGCAATATATTGCATTGGCCGGTAAGGTACCTTGCAAGGTCATCGGTAAAATCAAGGCCGGCGATATGCTCACTACTTCGATGATCGAGGGCCATGCGCAAAAGGTCGAGCAGCCGATATTGGGCGCCGTCGTCGGAAAAGCCCTGGAGGATTTTGAAGGCGCGAAGGGTGTGGTGAATGTGTGGGTGGGGGGGATGTGAACTACAGTTTCAAGTTTCTGGTTGCTCGAAGCATTGCTTTATTCCGTGCAATCCTCCGAAGGGGCCCCTTCGGGGCGAGGTTCCTTACTGTTTGTTCTGAATAATCCAGGCTAATCAAATAACGGCAAATGGAACAGCTTCCAAAACGGAATTGCGCGCACTCTGGTCTTCCCGATTTTCAATGGCGTGGCCGGGGGCACTCATATGGTCTTGCCATGCGTATATACTACCACTTCTGCTTCTTCCGTCAATAGTCGGACCCTGATGTGGCAATCAGCGTTGGATATGCGACAAAGATACTACCCTTAAAATTGACTATCTATGAAGGGACAAACGATGGAAGGAGGAGAGAGGGAATGGCAAAGGTAAAGGCTCCTCTATTCTCTCTGGACGCCAGGGGGAAGATCGCCGGCACGCTGGTTTACGCGGTTTGGAAAGGGCTGAACTATTGCAGGCAGTACGTGATCCCGTTCAACCCGAACAGCGAGGCCCAACAGACGATCAGGGAGTATTTCGCCGAAGCGGTAGCGGCCTATCAGGCCGAGGCCCAGGCTACGAAGGACCTCTGGGACGCGGCTGTAAAGAAGCTCGGCTGGGCGATGAGCGGCTTCAACTACTACGTCGCGGAGTACATCAAGTACACGATCGCCCACTCTGGAACTCCGCCTACCCCGCCTTTCCTGCCGCCTGCTTAAAAGCGGCATAGGGTCCGGTGGCTCCGGAAGGCCCCCGCATCACCGTGAGGTGGTGCGGGGGTTCTTATTCGTTATGGGGGGGGCGAAATCTATTGCGAGGGGGGATGTTTTGCGGGATAATTACTGCTCTCCTCCGCCGAGGAGAGGCGCTCGATCGTTCACTAACCTGGATTATTCATGAACTAAAGAATAAGGAACCGGGAAGAGGATAATGACAAATACCAAATGACAAAACATGATGAGGTTTTGCTATTTGGTCATTTGTAATTCATTTGTCATTTGTGCTTTGGTATTTGTCATTTTTTGTCATCACGCGTGATACCATGAAATTTATACCTTCGGGCAGACCGACATCCGTAGGGAGCCTCCCCCACCGGGACCCAGCGGAGGCCGTCCGCCTGGTGCTGCACGCATTCCCCGAGATCCCGGCATGGCCGCAGTTGCCTAACCGCTCGTTTCTGGAGAACATGTACGTCCAGTACAGCGAGGGGCTACCCTGTCTCGTCGTGGACCATACGAACGAAAAGATCTATTTCGACACAACGCGGAACGTCATGGCGGAGATGGAGTCGTTCTACGGCGGGGTGATCGAAGGCGATCTCGACCGTTTCTCGCTCACCGAGGAGTATGCGCCGGGATTCCATCGGCTGATCGACGCCCTTTCCGGTAGCGCGCGCGACAACCTCGCGTGCGTTAAGGGGCAAATCGTCGGCCCCATCAGCTTCGGGCTCTCGGTCACCGACCAGAACAAGAGGGCGATCCTCTATCATGAGGAGCTCATGGACGCGGCGTTAAAATCCATCTCCATGAAGGCCGCATGGCAGGTGCGCGAATTAAAGAAGGTGTGCCCGCGGGTAATGATCTGGCTCGATGAGCCTTATCTAGCGAGCTTCGGCTCCGGATACGTGAGCCTCTCCGCGCAACAGGTCCTCTCATATATCGGCGAGGTGGTGCAGGGCATCCACGGCGCCGGGGCCCTCGCCGGGATCCACTGTTGCGGCAACACCGACTGGTCGCTCCTTATGCAAACCGAACTCGACATCATAAACTTCGACGCGTACGATTACTTCAGGGGCATGACGCTTTATCCGGAAGCGCTGAAGAGATTCCTCGATAACGGCCGGACCCTCGCCCTCGGCATCGTGCCGACCTCCGACAAGATACGGAGCGAAACCGTGGAGAGCCTCTCCTCAAAACTCGATGAACGGCTCCGGACACTAAGTGAAAAGACCGGCCTCGGCGTGGAGACGATCCATAGCCATTGCCTTATCACGCCAAGCTGCGGCACGGGGACGCTATCGGAGGAGCTCGCAAAAGAGGTGCTGGAGATGGGGGGGAAGATCAGGATGCAAATGACAAATGACAAATACCAAATGCCAAAACACAATGAGGTTTTGTGATTTGGACATTTGTAATTCATTTGCCATTTGCCCGCCCGCCGGTTGCTAGGCGGGGTATTTGTCATTAATTTGACATTTGTCATTTGGTATTTGACATTGTCTTTGTTAACAAAGAGGTATTATGAAAGACATCTCAATCATCCTTAATGGCGCGGTCTCGGGGGCGCACAAGGTCGTGGGACTCGCCGAAGGCATTCTCGACAAGGCGCTCACCGCCAAGGGAGAAACGCAGGCGGTCTCCTTCCCCGATACGGCCTACTGCCTCCCCGTGATCTACGCAATCCTCGGCCGCAAGGTAACGACTCTCGGACAGCTAAAACAAGCCCTCGCCGGTTGCCGCGCGCTGCTCCGTGATGAGGGGGGGGAACTCCCCTCACTCGATGAGGCGCTCGCCGCAGGCCGCGCGACGATAATGGCCGCGGAGGCGATCGAGGCGATCCGGCATCTCGACGGACCTCCGCACACCGGCATCTGGCTCGGACCGACCAGCGACGCACTACTCCGGAGTCAAGGCGTGAAACTGGTGGATGGAAGCATGCCCGGCATCGCGGCGATCGTCGGCGCCGCGCCGTCGAAAGAGATCGCAGTTAATCTAATCCGCGACCTCCAGGAACGGAACATCCTAGTGGTCATGGCGGGCGATACGAACGGAGTAAGCCTCGCCGAACAACTGGCGGAGGAGCGCGTCCAGATGAACTGGGACACGTACCTCGTCCCCTACGGCAAGGAGCTCACCGCCGCGGTCTACGCCCTCGGCTTCGCCGCTCGGGCGGCGATGACCTTCGGCGGCATCACCCCGAAAGAAGGGAACCAGGGCGAGGAGATATTGAGCTACAATCGCGAACGCGTGCATGCGTTCGTCATCGCCCTCGGCCCGCTCGACGATATCAGGATCGCGGTCGCCGCCGGGGCCCTCAACTTCGGCTTTCCGATACTCTCCGACAATGCAATCCCCGAGGTGCTCGCATTCGGCCCCGAAAAAAAGGACCTTATCGTCGCATCCGTGCCTTACGACAAGATGGCTGAGAGGGCGATCGAAGCGCGCGGAATCAAGGTCCGCATCACGAAAATCCCCATCCCCGTCCGCTACGGTCCGGCATTCGAGGGGGAGCGGGTCCGCAAAGAGGACATGGCGATCCAGTTCGGCGGGAAATACAGCCAGGCGTTCGAGTTCCTGTTCAGCGCGCCCGCGGATGAGGTGCGTGACGGCGTCATCGAGCTCGTCGGCCCCGACCTGGACCAGGTCGAGGAAGGGAGCATCCTCCCGCTCGGGATCATCGTGAGGGTCGCGGGACGCAAGATGCAGAAGGATTTCGAGGCCATTCTTGAACGGCACATCCACCACTTCCTGAACGAGGCTATGGGGGTCATGCACATCGGTCAGCGCAACGTGGTATGGCTGAGAATAAGCAAGGCGGCAAAGAAGGCCGGTTTCCGGATCGCGCATCTGGGGGAGATCCTCAGGGCGAAGCTCATCAACGATTTCCCATCGATCGTCGACAAAGTCCAGGTGACTCTATATACGAATGAGAAGGACGTACAGGAATGGCTGCCGCGCGCTAAAAAGGCTTACGACGAGCGCGACAGGCGCCTAAAGGGGCTTACCGACGAGGCGGTCGATCTCTTCTACTCCTGCCAGCTTTGCCAGTCGTTCGCCCCGAACCACGTGTGCATCATCACGCCGGAACGCCTCGGCCTCTGCGGAGCGTATAACTGGCTGGATGGGAAGGCGGCCTACGAGATCAACCCGACCGGCGCAAACCAACCAGTGAAAAAGGGCCAGGCAATCGACCCGGTCAAAGGCAAGTGGGCCTCGATCAACGAGTTTGTCTACGAGCGCTCTAACCGCTCGATCTCAAGCTTCAGCGCCTACTCGATCATGGACGACCCGATGACATCGTGCGGCTGCTTCGAATGTATCGTCGCCATCCTGCCCGATACCAACGGCTTTATGGTGGTGAACCGTGAATTCCAGGGGCAGACACCGTGCGGGATGAGCTTCTCGGAATTAGCGGGCGTGGTCGGCGGCGGCCAGCAGACGCCGGGTTTCATCGGCATCGGTACGCGATACATATTGAGCAAGAAATTCATCTCGGCTGAGGGGGGATTGAGACGGATCGTCTGGATGACGCGGGGGATCAAGGAGAGGCTCGGCGAAGAGCTAAGGGTTCGCTGCGAAGAGATCGGCGAACGCGACCTTCTCTCGAAAATCGCCGACGAGACGGTGACGACCGACCCGGCGGAGCTACTTGAGTTTCTAAAAAAGGTGAAACATCCGGCATTTG